>CAZDEM010000006.1:11327-21239 GCA_964504315.1 uncultured Sulfurimonas sp. | reverse complement strand
GATGATGGCTTGCATGGTGATAATGATTTGATTAGTTGGAATGATATTCATAAAGTTATAAAACTTGATAAGGGCATTTTAATACAAAGTATACAAAATACATTGTTCTTTGAGAATTCTGCCTTTAAATCATCTGATGATAGAATGAAATTTATAGCAATTGCTAAAGAAAAAGGCAAAATTTAATGCACTATTTTTTTATTGGAGCTGTTAGCCTATTTGTAATAGGCTTACTTATTGTTGGTGCAGTTATGGATAAGGATGATATGAGGGATGATGATTAAAAATTAAACAGAGAATTGCAAAAATATTCATTTGTATAGAGTATAATTTCATCACTTATATATGGAGAATACTTACATGCAGACACCCCTAGAAAATTTTATAGATTACAAAGCAGATACAGGTATGCAATGTGGTAACTATTCAATAGATATTCCGCCTTTAAAAGAGGGTGAGCAGTACCGTTTTCACTTTGATGCTGTTGCTTGTGTAGGATGTAGATGTTGTGAAGTTGCATGTAATGAGCAAAATAATAACCCAGCCGATATAAAGTGGCGTCGAGTTGGAGAAATGGAAGGTGGTGACTTTCCTGCATTTACACAGATGTTAAACTCCATGAGTTGTAATCATTGTATAGATCCAGAGTGTTTGATAGGATGTCCAACTGAATCCTATATCAAAATAGCAGAAACAGGTATTGTTGTGCATGATGATGATACTTGTATAGGGTGTCAATACTGTACATGGAATTGTCCTTATGGTGTTCCTGTGTTTCATGAAGAGAGAAATATTGTTACAAAATGTCATATGTGTCATGAAAGACTCGATGTTGGAGAATCTCCAGCTTGTGTCCAAGCTTGTCCAGCCGGTGCAATTGAAATTGAAGTCGTCAATGTCCAAGAGTGGTTGAATCGCGATATTGATGAACAGGCAAATATGCCGTTTTTACCTGATGCGAGAATTACCAACTCAACAACGCGTTATACACTCCCTGATAATCTTCCTGATAATATGAAAGAGATGGATGAACATATTTTAAAACCAGCACATAAAGAACTTCCTCTTGTATTTATGACAGTTCTGACACAAATTTCGCTTGGTGGTTTTTTAGCACTCTTTTTAGGTGACTTTATGAGTCTGTTCGGATTTGAGAGTACAAATTGGATTATGGCACTGTTTGTGATGCTTCCTGCGGCTGTTGGTCTTCCTCTTTCAGCTCTACACCTGGGACGACCATTTTTAGCAATAACTGCTATGAAAAATATAAAAACTTCATGGCTTTCGCGTGAAGCATTGGCTCTTGGCGTATTTACAGGACTTATGAGTGCCGTTGTGGCAACATACTTTTTTGATGTTTCAACTCTACTACGTTTAATACTTGAAGCTCTAACACTGCTTATAGGAATTTATGGAATTTATGCGCAGAGCATGATATATCGTATTCGTGCGCGTCCTTCGTGGAACAGAATGACAACAAACTTTAAATTTTTTGGTGTGGCTTATATTGGGGTGTTTTTAGTGGCATTTATAAGTAGTGTATCAAGCGTGCATGAAGCGATTATCCCTTTGACTACTTTGGGTATGCTCGGTTCATTGGCACAGCTCTTCTTTTCGTATGAAGATATAAGAACACTCGATGCACAAGATAATGCATACCAGTTACAGCGTACAAAAAGACTTTTAAATGAAAATTTTAAAAATATTAAACTCATTCGTTTTTCCACTTTAATAGTTGGAGGGGTTCTTTTACCACTATTGGCTTTAGTATTTGTAAGTGCAGCGTCAATGCTGAGTGCATCAGTAATTTTAGGTATGGCTATAATAATTACATTTATAAGTGAAATCAGCGATAGATTTTTATTTTATACGACAGTAGTTCCTCTTGGTATGGCAGGCGGATTTTTCGTAGGAAAACAGCGTTAAGAAATATAATTGAGGAAATATAATGATAAGTAAAATAAAAGATTTTTTGGGTTTTGATATAAAAGAAGAGAAATATAAACTTTCGCATGATGATACATTTGGTATGATATCTGATGAAAAAAAACCTGACAAATGGGTGTTTTCAACCTGTGGATATTGTGGTGTTGGTTGCGGTCTTTATATTGGTGTTAAAGATGGCAAAGCAGTCTATACAAAAGGAAATCCAAAGCATTTTGTTAATCAAGGTACACTTTGTCCAAAAGGATTGAGCGAGCATCAGATGATTAATTCACCTCATAGAATACAAACGCCACTTATTAGACGCAATGGCGAATTACAAAGTGCAACATGGGATGAAGCTTTTAACAAAGTAAGCTCTGAATTTAAAAGAATACAAAAAGAGTATGGGAACAAAGCTGTATCAGTTATAGGAACAGGCCAGTTCTTAACAGAAGAGTTTTATACTTTGGGTAAATTTGTTCAATTGGGACTTCGTACAAATAATTATGACGGTAATACCACTTTATGTATGGCAAGTGCCGTGATGGGTTATAAGCAATCGCTTGGAAGTGACGGACCAACAAGCTCGTATGAAGACTTTGAACATGCCGATACTATCTTTTTAGTAGGCGCAAATATTGCAGATAATCATCCGATACTTACCTTACATGTAAACAAAAATCCAAAGAAAAAAGTGATAGTTATTGACCCGAGAGCGTCAAAAACCTCACAAATGGCTGATGTGTATATTCCGATAAAACCTCGTACTGATTTGGCTCTTTATAATGGGTTGGCATACATCGTCTTAGAACAGGGTTGGGAAGATGAAGGATATATAAAAGCGAATACAAATGGCTTAAAAGAACTCAAAAAACATCTGCAGGATTATCCGCCGCAAGAAGTAGCAAACATTACAGGAATTGATGTAAAAACTTTATATGAACTGGCTCGTGAATTTGTCTCAAATGATAAAGTCATTACAGGCTGGACAATGGGCATAAACCAGTCATTTATGGGAACGGATACCGTTAGTGCGATAATAAATCTTCATCTGCTGACTGGTCATATCGGGCGTGAAGGAACAGGTCCTTTTAGTATTACCGGACAGTGTAATGCTATGGGTACAAGAGAGACAGGTTTTACTTCATCTTTGCCAGGGTATAGAAATTATGGGGATGAATCTGCATTAAAAGAGTATGCAAGTATTGTTAATGTTCCTGAGGAGATTATTCCTCGTGAGCGTGGATACAAATATGCTGAAATAATTGATGCAATAGACAGGGGAGAGATAAAAGCACTTTGGATAACGGCTACAAACCCATTGGTCTCTTTTGTAAATCAGGATAAACTGCGTAAAACTCTGGCAAAACTGGATCTGCTTGTCGTGCAGGATGCCTTTTTAGGTGATACGGCACAAATTGCAGATGTTGTTTTTGCAGCAGCGACATGGGGTGAAAAAGAGGGTGTTTACACAAATAGTGAAAGACGATGCAACAAAGCAAATAAGGCAGTAGAACCTATCGGAGAAGCAAAAAGTGATTTTGATATCATAATAGAATTTTCCAAATATTTTGAAGGTGTCAATGAGATGCTTTTTCCAAATTGGAGTGAACCACGAGATGCTTTTGAAGAGTGGAAAAAAGTCTCAAAAGGACAGTTATGTGATTATAGCGGAATGAGTTATGAACTTATTGAAGAACACGGAGGCATTCAGTGGCCTTGTAATGAAGAATATCCAAAAGGTGCAAAAAGACTCTATACTCCTGAAATTCCTTTTAGAACAGCAGACAAAAAAGCAAAACTATTGTGTTTAGAGTGGCATCCTATGGCTGAACCTGCAAGTCCTGAATTTCCGGTTATTCTTAATACCGGTCGTACAGTAGAACAGTGGCATACTCGTACAAAAACAAGGGATATTGCAATACTTGATAATCTTGCTCCTGAAGCATGGGTCGATATATCTCCAAAAGATGCAGCAAAACTTAAGCTCAAAAGTGGTGACAGAATGAGTCTTTCATCACCTAGAGGACGTGTTGACGATGTAATAGTCAGGGTGACATCGAGCGTTAGAGAAGGAACGGTATTTGTGCCTTTTCATTTCAATGAACAGCTTGTCAATACCTTGACAAATGAAAGTTTTTGTCCAAAGTCTGGCGAACCAAATTTTAAACAAACTGCAATTCAGCTTCATTCAGATGAGGTTCCAGAAGGCTTAACTCTTGAAAAAGAACAATCAAGTGGAGCAATAGCACATCATAAAGTAGTGTATGAAGGTGTTGGATATAAAGAAAAAGAAGCCATTAGGGTATAAGTCAAAATAATGATATTTTATGTTATAATAAATTAAACCAAAATTATGGCGGTGATAATTATGCAAGGATGTGAACTATATCAATATTATATATTTTTAGTTGTGGCGCTATTGTTGGTGAGTCTGTTCTTTAATTTGAAATATAGACAAACTATTCAAAGACGTCAAGAAAATGAAAATATATTGATAAAAAATGCCTATTATCATCCTGTTACTTCATTGCCAAATAAAGAAAATATTAAAATTGTAATCTCTGAACAAATAGACAGAGCACTGAGGCATGATAAGTCTTTTTTAATTATGTCGATAAAAATAAAAAATTATCATGAGATTAAACTACATTCTAAAGTTTTAGCAAAAGAATTTATGCTGGAAGCGAGCAACAGATTATTGCAAAGTACGCGTGATGAAGATATAATCGGACAGATTAGTGATGATACTTTTATTGTTGTTTTTAATGAATACTTAGAAGAAGAAAACCATAGTATTGTGCTTAAAAGGGTGGAAGAATCTTTCGCAGAATCACCGGAACTCGATACTAAGTACAATATAGATTTTAAAATTTCTATAGGCATATGTAAGTACCCAGATGAAGCGAATGATGTAGATTCATTAATAGAAAAAGCAAGAAATGAGGCTATTAATATAGACTAAAGCTTCCAAAGCAAAACAAAAGCCAGTTTTAAGTATAATTCCCAGATTTTTATAAAAAGGTATATGCATGACAAACAAACGTGTTTTAGTTAAATTTTCGGGTGAAGCTCTTGCTGGAGAAGCAGGTCATGGAATCGATACAAAGATTTTAAAGTATATAGCCCAAGAGATTAAAACTCTTGTTGATGCAGGTATTGAAGTTGGCATTGTAATTGGGGGCGGAAATATTATCCGTGGTGTTACAGCCGCACAAGATGGAATTATTAAACGTACATCTGGTGATTATATGGGGATGCTGGCAACTGTTATTAACGGTGTGGCTATGCAAGAGGCTTGTGAGCATGCCGGAATGCAAGTACGTATGCAGACAGCGATTAAAATGGAACAGATTGCAGAGCCATATATTAATCGTAAAGCGACGCGTCATCTTGAAAAAGGACGCGTCGTTATATTTGCTGCAGGAACAGGAAATCCGTTTTTTACTACAGATACGGCAGCAACGCTTAGAGCTGTTGAAATCGGTGCAGAAGTGATAATAAAAGCCACAAAAGTAGATGGTGTATATGATAAAGACCCTGTAAAATACAGTGATGCAGTAAAACTAAATGAACTTACATACGATCAGGCACTGCAAGACCATATTAAGGTTATGGACGATACTTCCATAGCACTGGCAAAAGACAATAGTTTGCCGATTATTGTTTGTGACATGTCAAAGCAAGGGAATTTGTTAGACATTTTAAATGGAAATATGAGTAACTGCTCAATAGTAAAATAAACTAAAGGAAAAACAGAGAATGAAAGTTGAAGAATTAACAGCAAAAGTTTTAAATGACCATCCAAATATGGACCGTTATCAGTTAGCAATTGCAGTTGCAAAAAGATGTGATGAATTAGAAAATGGTGCTCCAAGCAAATTAAATGTGAATACAAGCAGTATTAAATCAGCTGATTTAGCATTAATGGAAATAGCTGAGGGCCTTATAACGGTTAAAGGCTTTACAGACAAAGAAAAGTAATCTTTTGCCTCTGAGTCAAGTAGATATAGAAAAAGTCAAGCATATTCATGATATTGAATCTGCGACTTCTTATCTTTTTTCTCAAATACCTACAAGTCAACCGCTTGAAAAGGCTTTACAGTTTTCTGTAGATTCACATGAAGGACAGTATAGAAAGAGCGGCGAACCTTACATTATTCATCCCATTTTAGTAGCTTCCATTGTTGCATCTATAACCAATGATGAGTCCATGGCTATTGCCGCATTGTTGCATGATGTTGTAGAAGACACTCCAATTACCATTGAACAGATTGAAGGTTTATTTGGCAAAGATGTTGCCCACTTAGTGGCAGGTCTTACAAAAATTGATGCTATTAGAGATCATGAACTTATTCCATCAAATTCTGATGAAAAACTTGTAGTATCGGCACTTTCTTTTAGAAAAATGCTGATAGCAAGTATTGAAGATGTTCGGGTTTTAGTCGTTAAACTTTGTGACAGACTGCATAATATGTTGACGCTGGATGCTTTACCTGGGCATAAACAAAAACGTATTGCTGAAGAGACTTTGGTTGTGTATGCACCTATTGCACATAGGCTTGGCATTTCATTTTTAAAAAATATGCTTGAAGATTTGAGCTTTGGGTATTTATTTCCCGAAGAGAAACATCATATAGAAAATTATCTTGACACAAACTATCATGCCATTGAAATGAAGCTTAATGCTATCAAAGAATCTATTATGAAGATTCTTGTAAAAAATGGTTTTTGTGAAGATGATTTTGAAATTCTTTCAAGAATCAAACATAAGTATTCCATTTATCTAAAAATGCAAAGAAAAGGTGTTAGTATTGATGAGGTACTGGACCTTCTTGCAGTGAGAATTCTTACGCAGGATCCTGTAAAATGTTACACAATTTTAGGCCTTATTCATCTGAATTTTCGTCCACTTGCCTCAAGATTTAAAGATTATATTGCGGTTGCAAAAGACAATGGGTACCAAACGATTCACACGACTGTATTTCATAATGCTACAATTTTTGAGGTACAAATAAGAACCTATGAAATGCATAAAACTGCAGAATTAGGAGTTGCTGCACACTGGAAATATAAAAATGGCGGAAATAATATCAAACTGGACTGGCTGGACAGTCTGCAATATCAAAATGAATCTGTTGAAGATTTTTATGCGTTGATAAAAAATGATTTATATTCTGAAGATATTTCAGTATTTTCTCCAACAGGAGATGCATTTACTTTACCTCGGGGTGCGGTAGCACTTGACTTTGCTTATGCTGTGCACTCTGAAGTCGGTAATAAAGCTGTAAATGCTTTAGTAAACAAAACAAAAGCTTCATTGCTTACAGAATTAAATAACGGAGATATTGTAAAAATTATTACCGGTGATGAAATTATTACGAGATGTTCTTGGATTGATGCCGTAAAAACATCAAAAGCCAAAACAAATATGAAATTAAACTGTAATGCAAGAATTCGTGAAATTAATGCAAAAATGGCTATAGACATAGTTGCTACTGCAATGAATTTGAATCATTCAAGAGTACAGGAATGGTTTGTGAAACAACATTGTGACAGTGTGACCTCAATTCCTAATGATATAGAACATTTTAAAAATGTTATTCACAAATATATAACGGATATCAGTAAAAATAACAGGTTTAAAAATTTTATTTCTCGTCATAGATTTAAACTCAAGCGTTATGAAATTGCCGGTCTCGAAATTTATTCTACGACAAATATTACCGACATTGTGTTTGATTATTGCTGTCATCCAAAACACGGGGATGAAGTCATGGGCTTTTTAGACAAAACAAAAGTACATGTTCATCATAAGCTCTGTAATCATGCTGCAAAAATGCTTGAAGAAAATGAGCCAATGGTATTTGTACGATGGAAACAAGAAAAAATATACAGATACAAGCTTATTGCTTCTCTTCATAATGAAAAAGGTGCCTTAGCTGAGTTTTTAAGTTTTCTGGTAAAAATGGACGTAGATATTAACTCAATTGAATTAGGAAAAGACAATTCTGATTATATTAAGTATTGTGATCTGGTTTTTGAGTCAAAAGAAGCTGATATTAACACACTTCGTGCTAAAATAGAGTCAAAAATAAAAGTCATCAATTTGGTTAGAACTGATGATGCTTATAAAAATTAAATAAATATAGAGAGAATGATAGATGATAGATGAAGCTTTAAGAGAGATAAATAGGGGTTGTGCTGAGATTATTGACAACGAAAGAATAGAAAAACTTTTAAAAGCTTATTTTCAAGAGGGTAAAACATATAGCGTAAAAGCGGGTTTTGATCCTACAGCGCCGGATTTGCACCTTGGACATACTGTGTTGTTGCAAAAACTTGCAACATTTCAAAAATACGGTGCGCGTGTACAGTTTTTGATAGGAAGTTTTACGGCGACAATTGGTGATCCGACGGGTAAGAATGCTACACGTAAGGTTTTATCAAAAGAAGATATTATTAAAAACATTGAAAGTTATACGACACAGGCTTTTAAAATTTTAGATGAGAGTAAAACAGATATAGTCTACAATAATGACTGGCTCGGGAAAATGAGCGCAGCTGATTTAATAACACTTGCATCTAATTTAACAGTGGCACGTATGCTTGAACGTGATGATTTTTCAAAAAGATTTAAAACAAATGTAGCAATTGCTACAAGTGAGTTTATGTATCCGTTGTTGCAGGGTTATGACAGTGTATATTTAAAGTCAGATATTGAAATAGGCGGAACAGACCAAAAATTCAATCTTTTAATGGGGAGACAGCTGCAAAAAGCTTATGATATTAAAAAGCAGCAGGCTGTTTTGATGATGCCTATTTTAGAAGGACTTGACGGCGTCCAAAAGATGAGTAAGTCGCTTGGCAATTATATAGGTGTTTCAGATGAGCCAAATGATATGTTTGGTAAAGTTTTAAGTATATCTGATGAGCTCATGTGGAGATATTTTGAGCTTTTAAGCGACAAAACTTTAGATGAAATCGCCGAGTTGGAAATGGCTGTTAAAGAGGGGAAATTGCATCCAAAAAAAGTCAAAGAAGATTTGGCATTGGAAATTACAGCACGTTTTCACAGCAAAGAAGTAGCCGAGAATGCAAAAGTGGAATTTGATAAAGTGCATTCAAAAAGTCAAATTCCAAGTGATATTGCAGAATTTAGCTGTGATGGACCGATTTGGATTGCAAAAGCATTGCTAGAATGTAACATGGAGCCTTCAACATCTCAGGCAAGACGAGATATTAAGCAGGGTGGTGTTAAAATAGACCAAGAAAAAGTTTCTGATGATAAATTAGAATTGTCATCCGGAGAGTACCTGTTACAGGTCGGAAAAAGAAAATTCGCAAAGTTAAAGGTTAAATAAAATGAGTTTCAAGTCTTTAAAAATTGGTAAATATGAGATAAAAAAACCAATAGTGCAAGGTGGTATGGGTGTCGGTATCAGCTGGGATCAATTAGCCGGAACTGTTTCACAAGAGGGTGGGCTTGGTGTTATTAGTTCTGTTGGAACCGGTTACTATAAAGATAAAGAGTTTGCAAAAAAATTAGTTGCAGACAGACCCCTTAGTGAAGCAAACTTTTATTCTAAAGAGGGCTTTCATGAAATTATAAAAAATGCCAGAAAAATTTGTGGTGATAAACCATTAGCTGCAAACGTGTTGTATGCTATTAATGATTATGGACGTGTTGTACGTGATGCCTGTGAAGCGGGAATTGATATTATAATTACAGGAGCAGGTCTTCCTACAAATATGCCTGAATTTACTGAAGGCTATCCTGATGTTGCTCTTGTTCCGATTGTATCTTCACCAAAAGCTTTAAAAATAATTTGTAAAAGATGGCAAAAACGCTATAACCGTCTTCCTGATGCAGTAATTCTTGAAGGTCCTAAAAGCGGCGGGCATCAAGGCTTTACATATGAGCAGTGTTCAATGGATGAATATCAGCTTGAAAATCTTGTAAAACCTGTTGTTGAAGAGGCTGCA
>CAZDEM010000006.1:0-11227 GCA_964504315.1 uncultured Sulfurimonas sp. | reverse complement strand
TGTAACAAACTTGACACATTTGGTAGAAAAAAGAGAAGGTCCTGCTATTAAATGTATATCAAATTGTGTTGCACCGTGTAACCGTGGAGAAGAAGCTAAAGTCGTCGGTTTTTGTATCGCGGACAGACTCAGTGATGCTTATGAGGGGAACTTGGAAACTGGACTCTTTTTCTCAGGAACAAACGGCTATAAATTAAATGAAATCATTACAGTAAAAGAACTTATTGACAAGCTGATGCAGGGCGAATAATATTTTATGATTAAAGCCTTTGTATTATTGCTTGTTTTCATTATTTCAGTGCATGCGCTGAATAATCATGAGATTTTGAAAAGGGCAGATTCTTTTTCAAAGTCTTCGAGTAAAAGTAATCAGTTCCGCGCATACAATGATTACAAGAACTTGTATTTAAGAGCGTTAATGAAGAACGACAAAAAGCTTAAATATTCTGCGCTTAAAGGCATAGTAAACAGCGGACATATACTTCATATTGATGTAAAACAGTATGAAAAAGAATATAAACAATCATTACATGTAACACGTTCTTCTAAAAAAAGATATCAAACAAAAAAAGTCATTAAGATCCAATCATCTCATAAATTAAAATCTATTCGCTTTAAAAACGGACGATTGGTTTTACAATTTGACAAAAATTTGAAGAAAAATCAAGTCAATTATTTTACGCTGCGTGATAGAAAAAAAAGAGTTTATAAATACGTTTTTGATATTCATGCTTCAATGTTGAGCAGTTCGACGACACTCAGGCAAGAAGGTGTTGATAAAATAAAACTGGCTCAATACAATCCGAGTACTTTAAGACTCGTTATTCAAAATAGAACTCCTTTAAGTGTACGTTTTAGTAAAAAAAATAAAGAACTCTCAATAAAAATAGTCAATACATCAAAAAAAGTTAAAACTATAATTGCATCAAAGAAATATAAAAAAGCACCGCCTAAAAGATTGGACAGGAATAAAATCATAGTAATAGATGCCGGACACGGCGGAAAAGATCCCGGAGCTATCGGATATAGAAAATACAGAGAAAAAGTGGTAGTGCTGAGCATAGCAAGAGAGCTAAGAAATATTTTGCGTTCACGTGGATACAAAGTATATATGACTCGAGAGGGCGACCATTTTATAAAACTGAGAAACAGAACAAAATATGCCAATAAAAAAAATGCAGATATTTTTATCAGTATTCATGCCAATGCTGTGGGGCGAAAAGATGCCAAAAAGGTTTGTGGACTAGAATGTTATTTTCTTTCAACTTCACGCTCAAACAGAGCTAAACAAGTAGCTGCAATGGAAAATTCCGCTGATTTGGATGAGATGGATTATTACGGAAAACAAAGTTTTTTAAATACTATTAACTCTCATAATATTGTTGCTTCAAATAAACTGGCAATTGATTTGCAAAGAGGTGCATTGTCAACACTCAAAAGCAGATATAAAAATGTGAAAGATGCAGGTGTAAGAGAAGGACCATTTTGGGTTCTCGTAGGTGCACAGATGCCTTCTGTTTTAGTAGAAGTCGGTTTTATTACGCATCCGGATGAGGCTAAAAAACTTGTAAACAGAAAATATCAAAAAACTATGGCACAAGGACTTGCAAACGGAGTTGAACGGTATTTTATAAATAATTAAAAAAAGAGAGGTCTAACTCTCTTTTTTATATTCCAAATCACCGGCAACAGCCTCTTTGTCATTTATAATTTTTTCAATTTGTTGTTTTACTTTATCATAACGAAACTGCTCTTTAAAGCCCATTATTCTTCCGCCGGCGGCATTTGGATGCCCTCCGCCGTTTGCCCACTCTTTGGAAATTTGTGAAACACTTACATTGTTATTTGCGCGCAGGCTCATGGTTCCTCGGTAACTGACATCTACTATAAAGTCATATTCAGGGTAAGCCGTTAAAAAACCGTTACCGACTATAGAAGTATTTCCTACACCGTAACTAAGGTAGCCTCTATAGCCTTTGTAGTAAATTGTTTTTTCATCACGGGCTTTACCTAGTAGCTCTACTACATAACGCGTAGCAAGGTTATCCAGCGTATTATTTTCATTTCTTTTGAAAAAATCTTTTTTCAATGAATGTATTTTATCATCCAGCAAGATAGGTGCATCAGGCTCGTGGATTAAACTAGCAGCTTTATGTAGGAGAGTGAGTTTATATTCTGAGTCTTCTTGGGGAAACATGATACGGTTAAGTTCTCTTGTTTCAGTGACAAGCCGCATGCATACTTTTCCGTATTCAAAATTATCATGTTCTTCTTGTTTCCATAAATCAACGGCATTGACAACATCAACATATTTTTCCATCCATACCGGCTCATCAAGTGCAAAGTGCTCTTTTGCATAATCATAGGTGATTTTTGTTGCACAGCGACTTGTATCAAGATAATACCATTCATGCTTTTTTGCACTCTCTTCGCCGCTTCCGTGATGGTCCAAAAGCTGTAATTTGACGTCAAAAGAGTTGTCATTCATCTTTTTTACTTCATGAGAGAGCCATCTTGATTCATCAGCCGTAAGATTTAAGTCTGTGATTAAAATATAGGCTTTGTTTTTGGCTTTTCTGATATTTTCCAAAATTAAATCAAGTTTCTGTTTTACCTCCGGTCCGTAATTGGCATTATAATTTAACTTTTTGTATGGTGTATACTGCATAACCAGCTGGCAGCTATATCCATCTAAGTCAATGTGTGAGAGATGGTGGATTGTTCTGTTTTTCATTTTTACCCTTTTAATTGTTTGTTTCTTGTGTTTGAATTGAAATAGAGCCCATAACCTCAAAGGTTGCACTCGAATCAATTTCTGCATGAGAAAGTGTGACGACATCAAGAGAAAATCTCTCAAATATTTCAGCAACACTGCGACGGATTTGTGGATCAACGATAATGATGACTGGTGATACCCCTTTTTGCAGTAAATCTGCGGCTTTTGTACTTGTTGCCTGGATCAAGGCATTAATCTCTCCTACATTGAGCATAAGGTTTCTTACCCCGTCTTGTTCTTGCGATTTTTGTAAAAGCAGCTGTTCTGTCTGTGTATCAAATGTTAGTAGCCTGATGACACCGTCATCACCTGCATACATTTGTGTAATAACACGGGAGAGTTTTGCTCTTACCTGTTCAGTTATCAGGTCAACATTCTTTGTGTATTCTGCAATATCTGCAATCGTTTCTAAAATTGTAAGCATATCTTTAAGTGGAATTTTTTCATGCAGCAGTGCTTTTAGGACTCTTTGAATTAAACCAATAGAAGCTACTTTTAATACATCATCAATAATTACCGGATAATCGTCTTTAATTTTGTCGATGAGCGACTGTACTTCTTGACGGGTTAAGAGCTCTTCAGCATTGCGTTTAATCAGTTCGCTCATATGTGTCGATATAACTGTAGCCGGGTCAACAACTGTATAACCGTTTATAATTGCATCTTCTTTTTGTTCAGGAGTTATCCATATCGCATCGAGCCCAAAAGCAGGTTCTTTTGTCGGTTCACCCTGAATTTCCCCTGTTGCCATACCACTGTCCATAGCAAGAAATTTGTCAGGCATAATCTCACCCTCTCCAATGGCAATTCCTTTAAGCAGAACCTGATATTGATTAGGTTTGAGATGAAGATTGTCTCGAATTCTGACCTGCGGCATTAAAAATCCAAAATCACTTGCAATTTTTCTTCTCATTGAACGAATACGTTCGAGTAAATCACCGCCTTGAGAACTGTCGGCGAGTTTTATAAGCTGATAGCCAAGAGTAAGTTCAAGCATTTCTACTTTGAGAATGTCTTCCAGTGCACTCTCTTCTTCTTTTGCAATCTCTTCATTTGTTTTTTTCGGTTTGATTTTTTCTTTCTCTTTTTCTATCTCTTCTTTTGTCTTCACTCCGAGCATGTTTTCGACATCTAAAATAGTGAGTTCACCTCTTTCATATTTGTATATAGACCATCCAAGCAGAGCAAAAAGGATCCCGACAAATCCCATAGAGGCAGTTGGCAGACCGGGCACAAGAGCAAATAAAAACATAATAAAGCCGACTATCATCAAGATTTTTGCATTGCCGATCATTTGCGAGATGGTACTTTCGGCAAAACTACCACCATCGTTTGATGAACGTGTGATCATAATACCCGTTGCTGTTGATATTATAAGTGCAGGAATTTGACTTACAAGACCGTCCCCAATTGTTAAAAGAGTAAATACTGAAGCACTGTCGGCGACACTCATATCATATTGAAAAACACCGATGAGAAATCCGCCGATAATGTTGATAAGTGTGATAACAATACCTGCGACCGCATCCCCTTTAACAAATTTTGATGAACCGTCCATTGCTCCGTAAAAATTGGCATCTTGAAGAATTTCTGCACGACGCTGTTTTGCTTCGGCATCATCTATAAGCCCTGCGTTTAAGTCGGCATCAACTGCCATCTGTTTTCCGGGCATAGAGTCAAGCACAAAACGTGCTGCAACTTCTGCAACCCTTGTTGAACCTTTGGTGATAACCATAAAGTTAATAAGAACCAAGATAGAAAAAACAATAATACCAATAACATAATTTCCACCGACAACAAAGTCACCAAAGCTTGTGATGACATCACTGACTTTTTCAGGCCCTTCATAGCCATGACTCAAAATCATTCTGGTTGTTGCAATATTTAATGAGAGTCTAAAAAGTGTTAAAACAAGTATAAGTGTTGGAAATGTTGTCAAGTCTGTCGGTTTTGGCACATAAAGTGATATAAGGAGTATTAAAACAGACAGGGCTATTGAAACAGTCAATAAAACATCTAAAATAGAAGATGGCAAAGGTACTATGATAATGGCTAATATTGCCATTACAAAAACGACAACACCCAGATCACGTTTGCCTAGTAAAAAGTTGAGTGAAGTTCCAATTTTTTGTTTTGTTGTCAGTTTTCTTGCCAAGTTGTACTATCTCACCAAGTTTAGTCGTTTAATAAGTCTGCCAAAGTTAAATTTGCCAAAAACAAATCTATTTTACCTTGGAGTTTATGTAAAAAAGGCCATATCGAACATGTGCTGGCTTTTTCAGACGGACAGTCTGCTAAAGATGGAGCACATTCAAAAACGGCAGGAGCTTTGCCTTCCACGCAAGATGCAACTTCAAGCATATTAATGTCTTGAGGCTCTTTTTTTAAAGCAAAACCTCCGTTGACACCTTTGTAAGAGCTTAATATTTGAGCTTTGGCTAGAGACTGAAGTATTTTTGCCAAAAAGCTTTTAGAAATAGAGAGTTCTCTAGAAAGAGTGTCACTATCCATTGGAGATTCTGCTTTTGAGAGCAGTATAAGTGACAAGATGGCATATTCGCTGGCACGGGTTATAAGCATATATTTACTTTCATTTAGACTTTTAGAATTATATTATATCTAAAATTACTGTTTTATTACTATGTAAGATGATTATTTATACAAAAGAAATATAAAAATAAAATTTAAAGAAAAGTTTTGATATAATCACGCTTCAATTCTTCTGCATTGTGCATTTGAGTTAGATTATTATACCCATCAGGAGGCTATTATGGCTTTAGATTCGGCTAAAAAACAAGAAATAGTTGCGAAATACGGTCGCAAAGAAAACGACACTGGTTCAAGTGAAGTTCAAATTGCACTTTTAACTGAAAGAATTAAAGAATTAACTGAGCACTTAAAAGTTTTCAAAAAAGATCATGCATCTCGTTTAGGACTACTAAAATTAGTTGGTCAACGTCGTCGTTTGATGAAATATTTCAAAAGAAAAGACAAAGATGCTTATGCAAAACTAATCGAAGATTTAGGTATTCGCGACAATATCTAAGTTTTAAACTTTTTCTTATATTTAAGTCCCATTATTTGGGGCTTTTTTCTTACATGTAAACTTTCTTACAAAAAAATCTCAACTGCTCTTTTTAAATCATCCTCTGTATCAATTCCAAAACCTGTACTTGCTACTTTTACCATAGCTATGTTTTTTTGATGATAAATTGCACGCAGCTGCTCTAATTTTTCAATGTCTTCAATAGGAGCATCAGGCAACGAACAAAAATCTTTCAAACTTTTTTTAGAAAATCCGTAAATGCCGATATGTCCAAAATAAACCGCTTCTCCACTTTGATTATGCGGAATTTTTGCACGTGAAAAGTAGATGGCATTGCTTTTTTCATTAAGCACGACTTTTACAAGATTCGGGTCTGTTGCAGCCTCTGCATTGATGGAGTTATAGCAGCTTCCCATAATAAAATCTTCATTACTTTTTTGGAGCTCTTTAAGTTTTTTCATAAGTGCTTCAACAACATCGGGTTCTATAAAGGGCTCATCTGCCTGAACATTTATGATAAGTTCATTATCGTCCAGGTTTAAAATAGTGGCACACTCATGGATTCTGTCTGTACCGCTTTTATGTGTCGTGGAGGTAAGCATTGCTTCAATGGAGTGTTCTTTACATGTAGCTATGATGCGTTCATCATCGGCAGCTACGACAACTCTGTCTAAATGGGCAACTCTTTTTGCTGTTCGCACTACCATCGGCAGTCCGCCGATATCTGCTAAAACTTTTTGTGGAAAACGCGAGGAAGCTAAGCGTGCAGGAATAATTATCATTTAAAGCCTTTAAGATATAATTGCAATATTATAACCCAAGGGACTTTAATTCATGCTTCTTTATCAGCCAGATTCCGGTTACTGTTACAACAGTGACTCTCTGTTTTTATATGATTTTATTAACTCTTTTCATCCTAAAGGTAAAGTATTGGATGTGGGCGCAGGGTGCGGAATTGTAGGTTTGCTCGTTGCAAGAGACAATAAAAAAGTAGAGTTGGAAGCAGTAGAAAAACAAGAGGCTTTTATACACTTTTGTAAAACAAATGCAAGAGTCAATCATATACCGTATAAACTTTATGAGTGTGATTTTTTGGAACTTACAGAAAAAAACAAATATGATTATATTATTTCCAATCCGCCGTTTTATCCTGCAGGTGTACAAAAAAGCCAAAATGAGATGTTATTTAATGCACGCTATAATGTTAATCTGCCTTTAGATAAATTTTTTCAAAAGGTATCGCGCCTGTTACGCCCGCAATCGCATTTTATATTTTGTTATGATGCCACACAGTTCGGGCTTATCTGCGCAGAGCTTGATAAAGTAAAAATGAAAATTGTTGATGTGCAGTTTGTGCATCCTAAAATAGACAGAAGTGCATCACTAGTGATGATACATGCAAAAAACGGTTCAAAGTCTATGGTCAAGGTCTGGCCACCGTTTATCAGTTTTGAAGGGAATGAACCTTCAAAAAAAGTACAAAATATATATAAAAAAGCCAATACACAGAGTATAAAATGTCAAATATAATAAAAAAAGAAGAATATCCGTATGCTTTTGATACGAGTGCCTGCGCTACATGTGAGGGGAGATGCTGTACGGGTGAGAGCGGGTATATTTATGTAACTAAGGCTGAAATTTTTGCCATAGCGGAAGTTTTAGACATGGATGTTAATGAATTTGCGTTAAAATATCTCTTTAAAAAGGGTTACAAATACTCTATAAAAGAGAATAAAATTAATGACTCATATGAATGTGTTTTTTATGACAGAGAATCAAACGGATGTAAAATATATAATGCCCGTCCAAGTCAATGCAAAACTTTCCCTTTTTGGGATTATTATAAAACAAGAGTTGATGAGTTAAAACTTGAGTGTCCAGGAATAATAGATGATTAGAATTTTACTACTAGCAATGATGTCACTGTTGTTTATTTCATGTTCAATGCACCCAAAACCGATACAGCCGGATGAAAAAGCATTTGAGGCAGAAGATTTTTATATTATGCTCGCACTGAATGCCGAGCAGACAAAACATTATAAAACTGCAGCAAAACGCTTTGAGGATTTGTATGCAAGAGCCTCAAAAAAAGAGTATCTATACCGCTCACTGCAAAATTACTTGTTGGCAAAAGAAAATGTCAAAGTTATTAAAAAAGTTGATGCAATTGCAGGCGACTCTTTATCTGACCCAATTTTAGTACGACTAAAAACTATTGCTTTGATTGAAATGGGAAAACTTGATGCGGCAAAAAAACTAGCCATTTCTCTTGCAAAAAAAACACAAAAAGCAGATGATTATCTTTTGGCAAGTGATGTATACATTAAAAATCAAGAGTATGATGTTGCTTTAAAGTATTTGGACAGTGCATATATGAAAGAGTATAATGAAAAAATACTTGATAAAATGGCGATTATTTTGTATGTGAATTTACATAGAAAAAAAGATGCAATAGCTTACCTGGAAACACATACACGGATTCACGGATGCTCAAAACTGATATGTAAACGCCTCATCGGCATCTATAGTAATGAAAACAATATAGAGGGACTTCTTTCCGTTTATAAAAGACTTTATAATTTAGATAAAGACAAAGCAGTGGCAAAAAAAATCATTCAAATATATGCTTATAAAAGAGACTATGTAAAACTTATAGATTTTTTAGAGGAGACAAAAGCTGATGATGGAGTGCTTTTAGAACTTTATGTTACGGGAAAAAATTATGCAAAAGCGAGTGCGCTTGCTCAAAAACTTTATGAAGACAGGGGTGATATAAAATATTTGGGACAAAGTGCAATTTATGAATATGAAGCACATAGCAAAAAGATGTCCAAAAAAGTTTTGACATCCGTGATAGAAAAGTTGACAAAAGTTGCCAATGAAACGGATGAACCGCTGTATTTAAACTACTTGGGATATATTCTCATTGATCATAATATCAATATTAAAAAAGGTATGCTCTACATTAAAAAAGTTTTAAAAAACAGCCCTGATTCGGCATTTTATTTGGATTCTTTAGCGTGGGGTTATTACAAGCTTCATCAGTGTGATAAAGCGAAGAAAATAATGGACAGAGTAGTCAATATGGAGGGTGGAGACAACGCGGAAGTATTGCTACATGTAAAGAAAATAGATAAATGTTATAAAGAGACAGTTCAACAAAAAAAAGGTAAAAAGAAAAAATGATTTTAGATGATATTATCAAAAAAACAAAAGAAGACTTAGTACAAAGAGAGAAAGAATTTTCGTTAGATTGGTTAGGACGTTCCCTGGCTTTTAATGCGAGACAGCCGCGTGATGTTATACCGTTTTTAAAAGCTACTGAAGAGGATCCGTACAGAATTATTGCTGAGGTGAAAAAAGCCTCGCCGTCTAAGGGTGTGATACGTGAAGATTTTGATCCACTTGCTATTGCACAGGCGTATGAACGTGGAGGAGCAAGTGCTATTTCTGTTTTAACTGAACCGCATTTTTTTCAAGGTTCGCTGGATTATCTCGCGGGTATTCGAAGATATGTTTCAGTACCGCTTTTAAGAAAAGGTTTTATTATTTCAAAATATCAGGTGCTCGAAGCTTTGGTTTTTGGTGCTGACTTTATTTTACTTATTGCTGCAGCGTTAACTAAAAAAGAGCTCAAAGAGTTACTGGGCTATGCAAGACATTTAGGATTAGAAGTTTTAGTTGAGGTACACGATAAAAAAGATTTGGTAAAAGCAATCTATGCCGGAAGTGACATTATTGGCATTAATCACAGAAACCTTCAAACTTTTGAAATGAATATGAATCTTTCTTATGAGTTGATTCCTTTGATACCAAACGGCAAAATTATTGTTGCAGAAAGCGGTATATATGAGCATGGGCAGCTTGAAGATTTAAGCAAAGCAGGTGTAGATGCGTTTTTGGTCGGAGAATCATTAATGCGTCAAGATGATGAAGAGCGTGCTTTGAAAAAATTAAAATACGGAGAAAATTATGATAAAAAATAAAATAATCATGCTGCTTGTTGCAGCAGCAGTGTTAATGTTTAGCGGATGTACACAAGAAGCACAAAATAAAATAGGACGCTCTATTCAAAACTGGACAGGAACAAACGGCGTGCTTGACATATATATGGGCGGAAAGCTTGTTAAAAGATTTATAAAAATTGATAAACTTACAACGGCTACAAGTACAGACGGAACTATTCCGAGAAACTATCGTTACGGCTACGGTTATATTGATACAAATGAAAACTTTGTAGTTGACAATGGTGAGAAAAAAGTTTATTTTGAAATCAGTAACTTTTCAACGCCTTATATATTTTATGAAAATCCGAAGAACTAAACCGTGGATGTAATTCAACTTTTTAAATATCTGATAAATTCAAAAAGTGAAACGCCTGATGATGGCGGTATTTTGAACTTTGTAGAAGATTACCTTGAAGGCTTTAAAGCAGTTAGAATTGATGTAGAAGATGTGAAAAATCTTTTTATTTATAAAAAATTTGGTGATGGAGAACATTTATGCTTTGCAGGACATGTTGATGTTGTTCCCGCAGGAGATGGCTGGGATACCAATCCGTATGAGGCTGTAGAAAAAGACGGCTTTATCTATGGACGTGGCACACAGGACATGAAAAGCGGTGTTGCTGCATTTACACAGGCTGTAAAAGAAGCAAAAAACTTTCAAGGCACACTCTCTTTGATTTTAACATCCGATGAAGAGGGTGAGGCAACAGCAGGCACCGTAAAAGCGTTAGAGTATTTGCAGCAACACAATATGCTTCCCGATGCCTGCGTGGTTGCCGAGCCTACATGTGAAGATAAATTTGGAGATGCCATAAAAGTTGGACGTCGCGGCTCTATTAACGGGTATCTTACAGTTAAAGGCAAGCAGGGACATGCTGCATACCCTGAGAAGGCAATAAACCCAATACACCAAATAGCACAAGTATTGGGTGATATGGCGGGCGTTGATTTAGATGAGGGTGACGAGTTTTTTGCTCCTTCAAAGTTTGTCATTACAGATATACGTTCAGGTATGCAGGTGACAAATGTAACGCCAAATGAACTTCAAATGATGTTTAATGTCAGAAACAATACAAAAACAACGCAAAAAGAGGTTCGTGAATTTGTTGCAAAACATTTACAGGGGCTTGATTATGAACTTCGTCTGACACAAGGTTCATACCCTTTTAAAACAGATACAGATACAAAACTGGTCAAAAAGATAGATGAAGCCATAAAACAGGTTACATGTAAAGAGCCAAAACATTCTACTGCCGGCGGAACGAGTGATGCAAGGTTTATAGCGCCTCTTGGTGTAGATGTTATAGAATTTGGTGTGCGTAATGATACGATTCACTCAACAAATGAGAGGACAACAAAAAAAGAGGTAGAAGATTTATATAGAGTTTTCAGCCGCCT
>CAZDEM010000005.1:17550-22126 GCA_964504315.1 uncultured Sulfurimonas sp. | reverse complement strand
CATCCCTGCCATCCCTTTATATCATCCGCCCTGCCCCCTCAAGCTGTCCATATTTTGCTTTAGACGCTTTTGCTAGACCTTTCAATCATCTCGGTAACAATGCTGCTCCCCCTCTGGGAAAACGCCTGACCACCCACGGTATTTATCCTGACAGTATACTCTCCAGTCCTGCACAAAGAGCACAACAGACAGCTAAAGCAATAGCACCAGAGATTACCTATGATGAAAAGATTAAATATATAAAAGATATATATGAAGCATCACCTGATGCTTTAGAAAATATTTTACACTCACTGGATGATAAATACGAAACAGTTTTTTTGATAGGGCACAACCCTGGACTTAATATGTTTGTAGAGAAGTATGTTGGCTTTGAAGAAAATATACCTACATGCGGTGTTGTGAATATAAAATTTGATACAAAAGAGTGGAAAAAGGTTAGTCGCAGAAATGCTGAGTTGCTATGGTTTGATTATCCTAAAAAGTTTGATAAAATTATAGAAAAAGGATAAAATTTGTACAAACTCTTTTTTTCTATCGGATTTTTCTTTATTATTTTAGGAGTTTTGGCTTATCTCTTTAATGGATATATCTTCAGACTGCCTGGTGATATAGTTGTTGAAAAAGAGAATTTCAGTTTTTATTTTCCAATAACAAGTATGATACTAATAAGTATAGTTTTAAGTCTTCTGTTCTCACTTTACACTAAATTCTTTCACTAATAATATCCAAAAAAATTACACAGTCAGTACACACAACATAGTTATACTGTTTTCATATAAATCTCGTAAGTGGGAGTATAGTTATGAAAGCACAAAGAATAGCAATAGTCGATGGTCTGAGAACACCTATGGCAAAGGCTGGAGGAAAGTTTAAAGATATTCAGGCAGACACACTCGGTGCACGACTTATGCGAGAGTTAATGATGCGTTCATCTGTTGACTTTGATGATGTTGATGAAGTTATTATAGGAAATGTAGCACAGCCTATTCATGCAGCGAATATTGCTCGAGTTATTGCTCTGCGTGCCGGATTTTCTGAGGCGATACCGGCTATGACGGTGCATAGAAATTGTGCATCGGGTATGGAATCTATTACATCTGCAGCTGCACGTATACATGCCAAAGAGGGTAAAATTTACCTGTGCGGCGGTGTGGAATCTATGAGTAACATTCCTTTCGTTTATAGTAAAAAAATGACAAACCTTTTTGTGCAACTTTCAAAATCAAAAACTACTCTTGATAAATTCCGCACGCTTTTTGGTTTTCGTCCAACAGATTTAAAACCTATTATAGGATTGATGTCCGGGCTGACAGACCCGGTCAGCGGTCTTATAATGGGTTTAACTGCTGAAGTTTTAGCAAGAGACTTTGGCATAAGCCGTCAAGAACAAGATGAGTTTGCTTTAAGAAGTCATGAAAAAGCACTCAAAGCAAAAAACTCCGGTAGATTTAAACAGGAAAGTACGGCTGTTGTATATGATGAAGTAGGTGGAAAATACCTTGATTATGATGACGGTATCAGAAGAGGTTTGACGATAGAGAAACTCGGACGTTTAAAACCATTTTTCGATAAAAAAAACGGAACAGTAACAGCCGCAAACTCATCACAAATTACAGATGCGGCGGCAGGTGTAATTGTAATGAGCGAGAGTGAAGCCAAAAAAAGGGGCATTACTCCTTTGGGGTATCTCTCTTCTTACAGTTATAAAGGCTTAGAACCCAAACGCATGGGCTTGGGTCCCGTCTTTGCAACACATGAACTTTTTGCAAAGACGGGACTTGGCATGAAAGATATAGATTTAATGGAAATAAATGAAGCTTTTGCGGCACAGGTCATAGCATGTCAAAAGGCATTTGAATCAAAGATATTTGCAAAAACGCATTTTGGCGATACAAAAGCCCTCGGAGCGATTAATCCCGATATTCTCAATGTCAACGGTGGAGCTATAGCCTTTGGACATCCTGTGGGAATGACGGGAACAAGACTTGTGATTACATTACTGCATGAACTTAAAAACCGCGGTTTGCATACTGCTTTGGCAACCCTGTGCATTGGCGGTGGACAGGGTGCAGCACTTCTTTTGGAGGCAGAGTGATGAGTTATTTTAAATTTCAAAAAAACAAACAGGGTATAGGAACATTAATCTTTGATACACCCAGAAGCAGTGCCAATGTTTTTTCAAGTGCGAGTATGGATGAACTAGAGAAATATGTAGATGATTTTGAAAAGGATAAAGAGATAAAAGTACTCTTTATACAAAGTGCAAAAGAGGATGTTTTTATAGCCGGTGCAGATATCAAGGAAATAAAAAAGGCTGAAACTGAAGCTGATATTAATGCCTTTATTGAAAAAGGACAAAATCTTTTTAATAGAATTGAACGTTTAGGATTTCCTGTTATTGCTGTGATTGACGGGAGTTGTTTAGGCGGAGGTTTGGAATTAGCGCTTGCCTGCCATTATAGAATTGCTACAACCGACAAACATACGCGTCTGGGTTTTCCCGAAGTAAATCTCGGAATTTTACCCGGATTTGGAGGAACACAAAGACTATATCCTTTGGTGGGGTATTTAAAAGCGATGGAACTTATTGTGGGGGCAAAACAGTTAAAAGGGGAAAAAGCATTGCATCTTGGTTTGGTTGATGCATGTGTTCCCAGTGGTTATTTAGGATTTAAAAAAGAAGAGTTAACGCAACTGATTTTAGATGAGAAACTTGAACAAAAAATAATAACTGCAAGAAAAGGCATCTCTTGGTATGAAAACATCTCCTTTGTGAGAAATATACTGAGTGAAGCAGCGAAAAAAAAGGTAATGAAAAAAACAAAAGGGCATTATCCCGCTCCCTTGGAAGTCATAGATGTTATGCAAAAAAGTTTTGATAAGTCTTTACATGTAGGGCTGCAAATTGAAAGAGAAGCTGAAGTAAAGTTAGTTCTCAGCAGTGTGAGCAAAAATCTAATAGAACTTTTTTTGATTGCAGAAGAACTCAAACATGACTCTTTTAGCAAAGCCGGACCAAAAGATATAAAGAGTGCCGCTGTAGTCGGTACAGGCACAATGGGCAGTGCTATTGCATGGACGCTGAATCATCAAGATATTTCTGTGCGTTTAAAAGTACGAAGTTATGAGGGTGCAGCCAAAGCGATTCAAAGTATCCGAAAAATTTACAATGGCATTATGAAACGTCATCGTTTAACACAAAGAGAAGTAACTTTAAAAATGGACAAAGTGACTTACACTAAAGAATATATCGGTTTTGAAAATATAAACTTTTTATTAGAAGCCGTGAATGAAGATATGCTTATGAAGCAAGGAGTTTATAAAGCATTTGAACAAGTTATACCTAATAATGCTGTTATAGCAAGTAATACTTCTTCAATTTCCATCACTGAATTGGCAAAAACATTGAAATTTCCAAACAGATTTATAGGTATGCACTTTTTTAACCCGGCACATAAAATGCCGTTAGTTGAAGTAATTGCGGGAGAAAAAACAGATGATACTACGTTGGCAACAGTTATAGATTTGGCTAAAAAACTTGGAAAAACACCTATTAAAATCAAAGATTCACCCGGATTTTTGGTAAATCGCATCTTACTGCCTTATATTAAAGAAGCCGTTATGATGTTTGAAGAGGGTGCAGACATAGAGATAGTTGACAAAGAATTGACGGCATTCGGGATGCCGATGGGACCTTTTGCTCTTCTTGATACGGTGGGTGTAGATATCGGAGCCAATGTTTCTGATATTTTATACAGTGCTTACGGAGAAAGAATGCATCCATCACCGTTTATGCAAAAGATGATAGAAAAAGAGTGGCTCGGCAAAAAAACAAAACAAGGTTTTTATGTTTATACTGCACAAAAACAAGAAGTAAACAGGGAAATATATAATCTGCGAAACGGCGCGGCAACATTTGATTCGCAGTTGATTTTACAACGGGCAATATTAATAATGGTCAATGAAGCTTCAAGGTGCTTGGAAGAAAAAGTTGTTGATAATGCAGGATATTTAGATATGGCAATGGTGCTCGGCACAGGATTTCCAGCTTTTCGCGGCGGTTTACTGCGCAATGCAGATACTTTGGGTATCAAAAATCTACTTAATTCACTGCAGCGTTTAAGTGATGCTTACGGAGAACGATTTACCCCCTCTGCCTTGCTTGAAGAGATGGCACGAACAGACAACTCGTTTTATGGAGATTAATTATGAACAGATTACGAACAAAATATATAACGGCTCCGCTTTTTCATTTTCTCAAAGCAAAAAGGCTTTTGCCTTCAATATCTGAGACGGAAAAAACAGCTTTGCGCGCAGGCGATGTTTGGATGGAAGGTGATTTATTCAGTGGAAAGCCTGATTTTAAAAAGATATTTTTTGAGTATAAATATCCGAAACTGAGTGAACAGGAACAAGCATTTTTGGACAATGAAGTGCAAACAGTTTGCAGTATGACGAGTGACTGGGAGGTTTTTCAAAAAAGAGATTTGCCTCAAGCGGTATGGAATTATCTCAAAGAGAAGCATTTTTTCGGCATGATTATTCCCAAAGAGTATGGAGGTTTGGGCTTTAG
>CAZDEM010000005.1:15652-17450 GCA_964504315.1 uncultured Sulfurimonas sp. | reverse complement strand
GGGCCTGCCGAGTTGCTGCTTCGTTACGGGCTTGAAGAACAAAGAAATTATTATTTGCCTCGATTAGCTCAGGGTACAGATATACCGTGCTTTGCACTTACCGAACCAGAAGCCGGCAGTGATGCCGCATCTATAAGCTCTTCCGGTACTGTTTTTAAAGATAGTGAGGGTGAGTATAAGATTAAATTGCAGTTTGAAAAAAGATACATCACCTTGGGTTCCATTGCAACTGTTATAGGGCTTGCTTTTGTACTTAAAGATCCGCATAACTATTTAAAAATGGGCGAAAATCTTGGGATTACCTGTGCTTTGGTTGATGCAGATATTGAGGGCATAGACCAAAGCAGAAGACACGACCCGCTTAGTGTGCCTTTTATAAATGCTCCGCTCACAGGCAAGGATGTTCTCATCAGCTTGGATGCAATTATCGGAGGTAAAGAGGGTATAGGCAGAGGTTGGGAAATGTTAATGGAGTCTCTTGCGGTTGGTCGAGGTATATCTTTGCCTTCTACAAGCAGCGGAGGCAGTAAACTCGCGGCGTATGTCGCTTCTACATACAGTGTTGTACGTTATCAGTTCGGTCTTGAAATTGGAAAATTTGAGGGTATTGCTGAGGTAATCGGACGTTTAGCGGCACAAACCTATCTGTTGGATTCTGCAAAAACATTTACGCTCGGTGCCATAGACAGCGGTGTCAAACCGGCAGTGGCAAATGCTATTATGAAATACCAAAGTACAGAAATATTTCGTAAGAACATTTTGGACGCTATGGATATTTTAGGAGGTGCGGCGATTATACGAGGACCGAAGAATTTACTTGCGCATGCATATTTCGGTGCTCCGATTGCAATAACAGTCGAAGGTGCAAATATAATCACAAGAACACTTATACAGTTTGGGCAGGGGATGATTCGATGCCATCCGTACGCATACAAAGAGATTGAAGCACTTGAAAAAGGCGACATTGAAAGTTTTGATATAAATCTGTTCGCCCATATAAAACATATACTGCGTAACGGTTTTTTTGCCTGTCTTATGGGTCTTAGCAGAGGTCATTTGCATCAGAGTACCTATAAAAATGCAACGGCGAGATATGAGCAAAAACTAGTATGGATGTCTGCAAAATTTGCTTTTTTAAGTGATGTTGCTTTAGGACTCCTGGGCGCAGGACTGAAAAAAAGAGAGTCTGTTTCGGGACGTTTTGGAGATGTTCTTTCTCAAATGTATATGATGAGTGCGGCATTAAAAAGATTTCAGGAAAATGGCGCTTTAAAAGATGATGAAGTTATCTTACATGTAGCAATGGAGGATGGATTTAATAAAATTGATGAGGCTTTTGCAGGTATATATGAAAATTTATCAACAGGAGTTTTAGGATTCTTTTTTAAAATAGCGGGATTTTTCTCAAAACTCAATAATGCCGGCAGTGTCATAAAAGATAGCGATTTACATGTAATAGCAAGACAGATGAGCAATGACAAGGATTTCAGACAAAGAGTCTGTTCAAACATTTATGAAGGAGGCAGAGTTCACGAACTCTCTCTCGCGGCAGATGCAATGCAAAAGGCAAAAGAGGCATTTGCAAAAGAGAAGAAGTTTGGCTTTAATAGTTTAAAAAAAGAAGAAAAAATACTGATAAATCATGCAAAAAAATTACAGCAGGGAATTATTGCCGTTGACTCATTTACCGACGAGGAGTATCACGCATGATAAAGTTTGTATTATACCTCTCATCTTTTGTTATCTATTTTATAAAAAAATTAAGCGGTGTCAACATTACAACAAGTGGAGAAGTTCC
>CAZDEM010000005.1:0-15552 GCA_964504315.1 uncultured Sulfurimonas sp. | reverse complement strand
GGAACACGATTTTTTGAAGAACTTGAAATTGAAATCAATCTTTTGATGGATGCAAATATGCATTTACACTTTTCTGAGCCGATTTCAGTTGAATCATATATAGAAACCTACCTCAAGGAATATAATGTAAATATAGACCTGATAAAACAAGGTTCTCATGGCTTGAGCTGTTCTATAACAGGTAGTTCGTTTGAAGAAAACGAAGAGGTTAAAAAGCTTTTAGATTCTCAGCGAAAAGTGTTAATAAATGATGTCATGGCCCAAGTTTATGGAAAGTTACAAATTAATTTTGACCATATTTTTATATTGTCTCTGGTAACTATGCCGACTTTACAGGTCTGTCCGAATTATTTAAAAACACTCATTTATAAAAATGTTAGAGAGCTGAGAAATATTAAAGGTCTTAATCTTCATCCGGAATTAAAGCATGAACTTTTTAAACTTATACTCGATGCAAATTATACACCTTTTCTCTCCGCAATAAAATTAGCACAAGTACAAAAAATTCTTTATAAAAATAGTGAAGGTGATTATCTTTTTGACAAAAATTTGTTGGAAAAAGAGTATGATTTTAACAAAGTGAGGGTGAAGGACACTTTACAGGTTATTTTAAATGAAATTAAATGGCAGGCTGAACTTGTAAAAATAGCCTATCACAATGCTACATATTCAGAAAAAGAACTGAGAGAAGATAATTTTGCTCATTTGAAAAAGAGTGAATGGGAACTATATGAACAAGAGTACCTTACTTATCACAAAAATTCTCCTACAAAAGAGACAGTCGGTGCACCGGTTATATTATATGATACAAAAAACACCATCGGTCTTGTCTTTTCACATGGATATATGGCTGCACCTGCAGAGGCAAAACATTTGGCACAGTATCTTTTTGCAAAAGGTGTCAATGTGTATCTTCCTCGTTTGAGAGGGCACGGCACTGATCCGGAGGCACTTAAAACAGTAACAGAAATGGATTGGGAAGTGGATTTTGAAAGAACATTTACTGCAATGCGTCAAGTTTGTGAAAAAGTTTTTATAGGAGGTTTTTCAACAGGTGGGCTGCTCGCTCTTTTACATGCGGCCAAATATCCTGTCGATGGTGTAATCGCCATTAATTCGGCATTAAAATTAAATAATTTAAAAGTAAGTTATGTTGTACCCTCTTTGCATGCTTTTAATGAAATGGTTTCTTATTTAAACGCAAAGGGTATTCAGGAATGGGTTCAAAATCATAGCGAAAATCCAAATATAAATTATGCAAAGCATCCATTAGAAGCGATTGCGCAGATGGAAAAGGTTATGACTAAAACAGATAAGGCATTAGATGTGATTACAGCACCTATACTAGTATTGCAGGGTGACAATGACCCTGTAGTTAATCCAAAAAGTGCACAGCTCATCTACAACCGAGTAAAATCAAAGTGGAAAAAACTGGTTTTAGTACCGAGAAAAAATCATACGATCATTTTAGGCAAAGGGGAAACAGAAGTTTTTGAAAGTATTCATCGCTTTATCAATGATGTATTAAATAAGAACGTATAGATTTTGAGAAACTTTTGATTGAATGCATATCATTAATTGCCATTGTTGTTACGTCAGATTTGATGCTATGGTTCTTCGCAATATCTTTTATAATGAGTGTGCTTTTTTTATAAGCATCTGAAATTCTTTTATAAATTTCATCCATTTCTTTGATTGAGTTTTCATCACCTTGCATTGCTTTGTTGAAAGCTTGTATGTTTTTAAGTATCTGGTAGCGTATATTTTTATAAAATTCCTGCTCTTCTTTTGTGTTGGAATTATAAAAATAGTCCAAATCATATAACATATCTTTTATAACTTTAGCAGCGGTGGCAAGGTGATTTACCTCTTCAATCAGCTTGTTTAAATCCTTGTTGTATTCTTCATTATTATTTACAGTTGAAAGTTCAGAAGCATAGCGATATATTTCACCTTCTAAAAGACGAATTTTTTCATATACCTTTTCATAGTCAATATTAAAATTACTGGTGTATTTATCTAAAATTTTATCTATTGCCATATTCTCATCAAGGACTTTTGGCGGTGGTACATTGATGGCGAGTAATGCAAACTCTTCAACTTTTTTTGAGAGTCTTTGTATCTCTTTTTTTAGTGCTTCTATTGCAATTTCAGGTACCTCTGTAGAGACATTACATATAAATTTTGTCACCTTGTCTTGTGTTTTATGAAAATATTTTTGTGTAAAAGCGGTTAAATGAGCAATAAACGGATACCATATTAGAACTCCTAAAACATTAAAAAGTGTATGAAAAATTGCAATTTTAATAACTCCGTCTACGTGGGAAAATGTAATGTTTACCAAGGCAATCAATTGGTATAAGAAAAGTAAACTCACTATTCCTGTTGAGAGATTAAACAATAAATGGGCAAAGGCTACTCTTTTTTTGTCAGGAATTCCTCCAATGGCACCAAGAAGAGCAGTTATAGTTGTCCCAATATTGGCTCCAACAACAAAAGCAGCTGCCGCTTCAAAACCGACTACATGTGTAAACAGAGCACTTTGTGCTATGGCAATAGAAGCAGAACTAGATTGAATTACAGCAGTAAGTGCCAGTCCTATTAAAGCATACCAGTAGGGAGTGGAAAACGCATATACTGATATATCAAAGTTTTGGGCTACATCTCCAAAACTCTCTTTCATACCTTCAAGACCTAAAAATATAAGACCAAAACCAACTAAAATACCAAAATAATTTTTCCATTTTGATGCATCAGAACTTAAAACCTGCCCTAAACCTCCTATGCCTATAACAGCATATGAGAGGAGTTTAATGTTCATACTAAAACCAATAATAGCAACAATCCATGCGGTAACGGTTGTACCGATATTACTGCCGAGTATAATGGCAATACTACTCTCTAAGCTCATTAACTGTGCCCCTACAAGAGAGAGGGCCATAAGTGTCACAATGGAAGAACTTTGAAAAAGTGCAGTAGAGAAAATACCGGTTAAAAGACTTTTAAAATGTGTCTTTGTTGCAGTTTGAACGATTTGTTTGAATGCATGCCCTGCAGAAGACTTTATTTGCTCTTCAAGGTAGAGCATTCCAAAGAGGAAAAGTCCTAAGCCGGAAAATGCTTCAATCCAAATCTGATAATGCTCCATTTAAAGCTCTTTAGTGCTTGTGCGCTTTCTTTTTAGATTGTTTGCAGGGACATAAAACTCTAAATTTCCGACTTTTTTGATTGCTACTGCATTACATGTAATCAAATCATTTAAATTTTCTTTGCTTTTTTCATCGAAAAGCAGATTTATATCATCCATGGTCAGGGGTCGTTTATCGAGAGTATTGAGGATGTCCTCTTTTGTATGGTAGTCATTATTTGGCTCCGCATGTACCCTTGAGGCTATATGAATGGGCAGATCAGCATCAAAAGAAAGGGCTATATCATGCAGTTCTTTGTAGCTTATACCCATAACCGGATATGCAGGTGGTCTATCTATGGTACCGATATCTACTCTTTGACATTTTATTTTATGCAGTACTTCGCCCAGTTTTTGTATCTCCTCTTTTGTATCATTCAAACCATGTACAAAAAGTATCTCTATAAAAAGTTTTCCTCTGTATATTTGGCTGAACTCTATAACTTTTTGTACGACATCTTCTACTTTTATAGAAGGGTGCGGTCTGTCTATTTTTTTAAAAATATCACTGCTTATGGCATCTAATGAAAGTTTTACTTCATCAAGTTTTAAAAGTGAGGTAAATACTTTTTCATTAACCAAGCTTGCACTGTTTGTGAGTATCAGCGTTTTTGTTTCACCTTTTATTTTATTGATTGCATCAATGAGTTCGTCAAGGTAAGGGTAAAGTGTAGGCTCACCGTTTGCCGTGAGTGTTATTACATCAATTTTGTCATTGAGATGTTTTGTAAGCTCATGTATGATTGCATCGACTGAAATAACTTCTGTCTGTTTATCTACAGTCGCACTTGGAGCGAGTTCACAGTAAAGACAGTCAAAATTACATTGTTTGCTTGAAGGGGATAGGTCTATGCCTAAACTCATGCCGAAACGGCGTGAGTTTACAGGGCCGAAAATTATATTATTTTTTGCTGACACGATGGCACTCTTGTATGAAGTGCTTTGCATTTTCAACAGGAACATCAGGAAGAATTCCATGACCAAGGTTGAATATATGGCGTTTACCCTGCATAACATTTTGAATATCTTCTACCGCTTGGGTTGTTGCTTCTTTAGAATAAAGACGGCATGGTTCCATATTTCCTTGCAGAACATATTTGTCACCGAGTTTCTCTTTTGCCAACTCCATAGGCGTAGCCCAGTCAACACCGAAAACATCAAAATTTCCGTATACTTTGTCTAAAAATGCAGGAATACCTTTAGGAAACATTATGATAGGAATATGTGGGTATTTCTCTTTTAGATACTCAGCAATCTCTACCATATATCTCCAAGAAAATTCATCATATTTGTTTGGCTCAATTGCTGCTGCCCATGAGTCAAAAATCTGCACAACATCTATGCCAGATTCTATCTGCTTTTGCATGTAAAGTTTTACAACTTCTGTTACTTTTGCCAGAATTTTATGCAGAAGTTCAGGGTTTGAGTACATCATTTTTTTACATACATTGTATGTTTTTGTTCCCTGTCCTTCTATCATATATGTTGCAAGTGTCCAAGGTGAACCTGTAAAACCTATGAGGGCTTTATCATCAGCAAGCTTTGTCTTAATAAGTTTGATGGTGTCATAAACATATGTAAGTTTGCTTGCAGCTTCTTCACCGCCTATGAGTCTGTCAATATCTTCTTCATTTTTAATCGGGTCAGAAAATTTCGGACCTTCTCCTTTTACAAATGATAAATCCATTCCCATTTCATCAGGTATGACAAGAATATCGCTAAACATAATGGCAGCATCAACACCGACAATATCAACAGGTTGCAAAGAAACTTCACAGGCCATTTCAGGATTATGACAAAGGTTTAAAAAGTTCCCTGCTTTGGCACGAACTGCCATATACTCCGGCAGGTAACGACCGGCCTGTCTCATCATCCATACAGGTGTGTACGGTGTCTCTTTACCAAAACATGCATCTACAAATATCTTTCCCATTATTATTCCTTAGTGATTATGTCCAACTTTACCCAAAAAGTATAAACCAACGGATACAGCTGTGATTGAAAGCGCAAGATAAAGCATCTCTAATGCGCCGTTAAATTCGGTATGACCGACTTTTTGAAAAAAACTTACTACCAATACCATGACAATGACTTTTGAAATTTTATCTTTGAGCTGGTCCAGTGAGTGAATTGCAAGAATTTTATTCTCTTTTTCATCCCCTTTTGCCGGGTCAATGTCTGAAATGAAAAGCTCATACAAACCAAAAGCAAACAAGAGCATAACAACACCAATAAGGTATAAATCAACAGCCCCGATGATACCGCCGACCACATCTTCATGAAAATGCGGTGGATGTGCATGGTTTATGTAAACGTTTATAATCATTTTTGTAGTATCATATATATCAAAACTTGCCACTATGAAGAGTGCAATCGCTCCGATAAGACCAAATACTACAGCCAGTATAACGATGAAACGCGAGCCCCAAAGCCCATGCTCAAAGAATCTTTCCAACATCTAAGCTTCTCCTTCCATTTCTATCCATTTTTGAGCAATTCTTACAGCATTTGTAGCAGCACCTACTCTTAAATTATCTGCAACAACAAACATATGCAGCATATTATTTGAAAACAAATCATTTCTGATACGTCCGACAAATGTTTCATTTCTGTCTATACATGTAGCCGGCATAGGGTAGAGCGCTTCATCCGGATTGTCTAAAATTACTATGTTCGGTGCTTTACTTAATATTTCCCTTGCTTCATTTGCTTCAACCTGAGAATCAAAAGTCATAGTGATTGATTCCGCATGACCGCGAAGTGTCGGTACACGAACGCAGGTAGCACTGAGTGCTACTTCTTTATGCATGATTTTTGTTGTTTCATTAACCATTTTCATCTCTTCTTTTGTATAGCCGTTATCGGTAAATACATCAATTTGAGGGATGACGTTGAGGGCAATTTGTTGATTAAATACTTTGTGTTCGGCTTCATCAAGTTTAAATGTAAAAAATGCCTGCATTTGATTGACAAGTTCTTCCATAGCCGATTTTCCTGCACCGCTTGTTGCCTGGTATGTGTCAACATCAACACGAAGCAAATCATAAGCTTCATCAAGCGGTTTGAGTGCCTGTACCATTTGTATAGTTGAACAGTTAGGATTGGCAATAATTCCTGATTCTCTCCATCGTGCTATATCTTCAGGGTTTACTTCAGGAACAACAAGAGGAACGTTAGGATCCATTCTAAAGTGAGAAGTGTTGTCAATAACAACAGCACCTGCAGCAACTGCAGAGGGAGCAAATTCAGCACTGACACTGCCGCCTGCACTAAAAAGGGCAATTTCTACCTCTTCTTGCTCAAAAACATCATGTGTAAGTTCTAAAATGTCAAGATTTTGGGCATTATAGTGCACTTGGAGTCCTACACTTCGCGCACTTGCAAGCGGAACCAGTTTGTTAAGAGGAAAATCTATTTCTTCTAAAACTCTTAAAATTTCTTCACCGACAGCGCCGTTTGCACCGACGACTGCTACATTATATTTTTTCATTAATTTTCTCCTGTTTTATTTTCGGTTGTAAAAAAAGTTTTTAGTTTTCTTCATTTTTTACTATTACTTTCGCATTTCTAAAAAGAGTTCATCTTTTTGTATTTCATTATTTTCACTCAGTATTACAGAACGTTCAACTACGGAAAGAAGTTCTCGGATATTGCCGGGCCAGTTATAAGATAAAAGTTCACTTTTTGCCTCGGGCGACAATATTTTAACATCAAAACCGTACTTTTGACAGTTTTGGGCGATCATTGCCTCTGCTATTTCGAGTATTTCGTCTTTTCTTTCTCTTAAAGGCGGAATGTTGAGCGGAATCGTATTGAGTCTGTAGTATAAGTCCTCTCTAAACTCTCCCTTTTGTATCTTCTCGTCCAGGTTTGCATTTGTAGCTGATACTATGCGTATATCTATTTTTATCGTCTTTGAAGCGCCGAGTCTGCGAACTTCTTTTTCCTGTAATGCCCGAAGAAGTTTTGCCTGAACACCATAAGGCATCTCTCCTATTTCATCTAAAAACAGAGTACCTCCGTTTGCAAGCTCAAATTGTCCGGCTTTGGCTTCGGTCGCATCGGTAAAAGCACCTTTTTCAAAACCGAAAAGTTCGCTCTCTATCAGATTTTCAGGAATTGCCGCCATATTGATAGCCACAAATTGTCTTTTGGCTCTTGGAGAATTTTTGTGTATATAAGAAGCAAAGACTTCTTTTCCTACACCACTTTCACCAAGAAGTAAAATGCTCGCATCTGTTTTGGATGCTTTATCAGTAATCGCTAAAACTTTTTTGAGTGCTTGTGATGAACCCAAAAAATCATTTGCTGTTTTTTTTGTTTTCGCTACTGATTTTTTTACTTTTTGTACCACTTCTTCACGCTTGATTGCATCAACCAGCGTGTCAACATCAAAAGGCTTGAGTAAAAAATCTTTGACACCTAAATGTATAGATTCAATAGCCCGGCTGAGCGTTGCATTTCCGGTCATTATGATAACTTCAAATCTGCCGTTTAATTTTTTAACAAACTCAATACCGTCCATACCAGGCATATTGATATCTGTAATGACTAAATCAAAACTATCATCAAGTGCTTTGAGCGCATCTTTGGCATTTTTAAATGTTTTTACTTCAAACTCTTTGTAATCGCTCATAGCAATTTCAAGAGATTTACGCATATTAATGTCATCTTCTACTATGGCTATTTTCACAAAAAGTCCTATTTATATTCGGCTATTTTAAAGCTGAAATTTTAGCAAAATTATCATTAAAATCGACTTTGAAACATGTTGTTTTTAGCGTGAGAATCGTTGTGGAGGTGTTTTGAAGGTTTGTTGTGCGCTCATAATGTTTGACATTAAGACCTATCTTTTGCATATAATTGATGAATTTTTCATTATTTAGGGCAATGATTTTTTTTAAATTTTTACTATTATGTGATTCTAAAAGAAGAGTGTTTGCTACTGCACCTTTGCATTTATGCATTGTATGAGATATCTCTAATGTTTCATTATAAATAGCCGCATTTTTGACAAGATACCTATAAGAAATAAGATATTCACCTGCAGAGAGTGCAAGTGAATGAAAAAGTATTATTGTGCAAATTGAGAGTGAGAAAGTGTAATTTCCATCTCTACTTCGCATAATCCCTCTTTAAAAGTTGTTTCTACTACATTGGCATTTCTTACCATAGCATCCACAGATGTTCTTACAGTAGAACGTTTTACCATCATATTTTTTATGTAATCTTGCCCATCTACTCTGACACCTTTTACTTTTTCAGCTATAAGTCTGTATGCATCAGCAACAGCAGCACGTTTTGCAAGTGCATAAGCCTGAGCCGGAGATGTAGTATTCATAGGGGCAACACCCTGTCCGACTACACTGATTAAAAGAGGCTTGTCTTGAGCAAGAACTTCACTTTGTAGAGGTTTCGGCGCTGATTGCACTGCAACTTCTTGAGCCTTTTCTTTGTGCATTTCAGGGCACATTACGTTTATAGTAGTCTCTGTCGGTGCAGCAATAGTCTGTGCAGGCTGCATTTTTTGAACAGGGGCAGGTGTTGCTGCCGTCTCAGCAGTTTGCGCTGCAAAAGATGCAACACTAAGTAATGTTAGTAATACTACAGAGTATTTCATGGAATATCCTTAAAGGAGGAGTTTATATAACTCCAGATTTTATAACTTTGTATATAGCAACTATTATTCCAGTTCTAAAGATGAAGATGTGTCTTCGTCTTCGTCTTCACTTTTTTCTTCTTTTGGACAGCGTGAAATACTTACAACTTCATCACCTTTTACTATATATACGCCGGAAGTGTTTCTGCTTGATTTTGAAATTGTCTGCATATCGACACGTATCATTTTACCGGCTTTTGTAAGCGCCATCATATCCATGCCTTCATCTACCATTAAACAGCCTACTATATATTTGCCTGTTTTAGCTGTCATTTTCATGGCAATAACACCAGAACCGCCACGGTTGGTAAGTCGGTATTCTCCGGCATCTGTACGTTTTCCAATGCCTTTTTCTGCTACGATAAGAATTTCTTGTTCATCGCTCTTGATGATGTTCGCATCTACGACTTCATCACCTTCATGCTTAAATTTAATACCGCGGACACCACGAGTAGAACGACCCTGTTCACGAGTTTTTTCTATCTCAAACTTGATACATTGTGCAAGTTTTGTAACAATAAAGAGGTATTTCACTTCTCTGTCGGCAATTTTTGCAGTAATGAGTGCATCATCTTCATCTAGAACGATAGCTCTGACACCATTGCTTCTGATATTGCTGAATTCGCTTAAGTTTGTTCTTTTTACGATGCCGTTTTTCGTAAAGAAAACCAATGATTTGTCTTCACTGAAGTCAGTTGTCGGAATGATAGATTGAATTTGCTCATCTGCTTGCAAGTTGATAAGATTTACAACTGCTTTACCTTTTGCGGTACGGCTTCCCTCAGGAATACGATAAACTTTTAACCAGTGAAGCTGCCCACGGTCAGTAACAAAAAGAAGTGTATCATGCGTGTTACATGTAAAGAAGTTTTCTATAAAGTCATCTTCATATGTAGTCACAGCGGTTTTACCTTTGCCTCCGCGCTTTTGTTTTTCATAACTTGCTAGCGGTACACGCTTAATGTAGCCTCTGTGTGTAATAGTTACAACCATCGGCTCGTTTGGAATAAGATCTTCTATGTCTATGTCATCATAGTCATCTTCGATTTCTGTTCTTCTTTTTGTTGTATATGTTTGCAGAACTTCTTCAAATTCTTCGGCGATTATACCGTGTAATACTTCTTCACTTTTTAAAATTGACTCTAAGTACTCGATGAGTTTCATAAGTTCTGCAAGTTCATTTTCAATTTTTTCTATTTCTAAGCCTGTAAGACGTCCAAGTCTCATTGCAACAATGCTTGCTGCCTGAATTTCTGAAAAATCAAATTCTGATACCAAGTTTTCTTTTGCCAGTTCTTCATTTTTAGAAGCACGGATAACGCGGATTACATCATCAATGATATCTATGGCTTTTTTCAAACCTTCTAAAATATGTGCACGTGCTTTTGCTTTTTCCAAATCAAAAATTGTACGACGGATAATAATAGTTTTACGGTGATTGATAAAATGCTTTAAAATATCAATAAGACCAAAAATTCTCGGCTCTTGATTTAATATAGATAGCATGATAATACCAAATGTCGTTTGCATTGATGTTTGTTTAAATAAATTATTGAGAACAATTTCACTCATCGCATCACGTTTGAGTTCAATTACAACACGCATACCGTCTCGGTCAGATTCATCTCTGATTTCACTGACCCCGTCTATCATCTTGTCTTTTACAAGATTGGCAACATTTTCAATAAGGCGGGCTTTGTTAACTTGGTAAGGAAGTTCATCAATGACAATGACATCCCTGTTTCCTTTTTTCTCAATATGTGTTTTTGCACGTACTTTAATGCGTCCGCGTCCTGTTTCATACGCATCCATAATACCTTTTTTACCAAAAATAATACCACCGGTTGGAAAATCAGGTGCTTTGATATGTTCCATAATTTCAGGGAGAGTAATATTCGGGTTTTCCAAGAGTGCTTTTAAACCATTCATTATTTCAGTAGGGTTATGCGGAGGGATGTTTGTCGCCATACCGACTGCAATACCCGAAGAACCGTTTATTAAAAGGTTTGGTACGCGTGTTGGCATCACATCAGGTTCTTTTGTTGTTCCATCATAGTTGTCTATCATATTAACAGTGTTTTTTTCTAGATCTTTTAACAGTTCACCTGCATATTTTGTCATACGTGCTTCCGTATAACGCATTGCCGCTGCAGAATCACCGTCAACAGAACCAAAGTTTCCTTGACCGTCAACAAGTTCCATTCTCATAGAAAAATCTTGCGCCATACGTACAAGTGCATCATAAACTGCTGTGTCACCGTGAGGGTGGTACTGCCCGATTACATCACCGACTATACGTGCTGACTTTTTATACTTTGCACCAAAAGAAAGATTTAGTTTGTCCATTGCATAGAGGATTCTTCTGTGAACAGGCTTTAGTCCGTCTCTTACATCAGGGAGAGCACGACCGACTATAACACTCATAGAGTAGTCAAGATAGCTGTTTTGAAGAGTTTCTTCTATATTTATACTTTGTACATCGCCATTGTTTAACAAGTTGCTCATTGAAACACCTAAAATTTAAATTTATATATATTATCTTATTCTCGCTTAATAAAATGTTTAAAGATGATGAACTTTTATGCAATTTGTTGAAAAGTCAAAGAATTAGCAAAGCTGATTAAAAATTAATCAGTTTAATTTAAATAACAGTACTTTTTTATTCTATACTTTGCCTTGAAAATATTCAAAAAAAGGATTCACATGAAGAAATGGTTATTAGCACTTTTGTTTGCTTTACCAACATTCGCTTTTGCGGAGGATACACCGGTACTAGATACAGGAGATACAGCATGGATGATGATGTCTACTGCATTAGTACTACTTATGACACCTGCAGGTCTTGCACTTTTTTACGCAGGCATGACAAGAAGTAAAAATGTACTTAATACATATGCTATGGTTTTTGGAGCATTTGTTGTCGCATTCCTTGTTTGGATTGTTGCAGGGTATTCAATAGCATTCGGTACAGCAGAATCTGCTACTCTTCAAAATGTAATAGGTGGATTTTCAAATGTATTCTTAAATGGAATCAGCTGGCATGATTTAAGTGGAACATATCCTACTTATGTATTTGTTGCATTTCAAGGAACATTCGCTGCTATTACGGTAGCTATTGCTGCAGGTTCAGTTATTGAGCGTATTAAGTTTTCAACATGGTTGGTTTTTGTAGCTATCTGGGGATTGGTTGTATATGCTCCTGTTGCTCACATGGTATGGGGTGGAGACGGTGCTTTTCTTTTTGATTTAGGTGCTTTAGACTTTGCCGGTGGTACTGTTGTTCATATGAATGGTGGTTTAGCTGGTTTAGTACTTGCTATTTTAGTTGGTAAACGTACAGGATATCCTAAAACCGCTATGAAACCTGCTGCTGTACTTTTAACAGCGCTTGGCGCAGCTCTTCTTTGGTTTGGTTGGTATGGATTCAATGCAGGTTCTGCATTTGGTGCAAATGCAATTGCCGGTGTAGCAATGCTTACAACTACAATCGCAACAGCCGCAGCTGCAATTACTTGGATGCTCGCTGAATGGTTTGTATATAGAAAACCTACACTTTTAGGAATTGCTACAGGTGCTGTTGCAGGTCTTGTTGCTATTACTCCTGCTGCCGGTTTTGTTAGTGTTGGCGGAGCTTTTATTGTTGGTATCGTTGGAACACTTTTCGCATTTTGGGGTGTGACTGTACTTAAAAAGAAACTTGGTTATGATGACTCTCTTGATGCATTTGGTGTTCACTTCTTAGCTGGTCTTTTTGGTGCGCTTGCAACTGGTCTTTTAGCTGTAAAAGACAATGATTTATTATGGGATGGTCCATTAAAAGAATCAGGCGACAGAATGGGACAGTTTATGGTTCAAGTTGAATCTGTTGTGATCGTTGGTCTGTTTACTCTTGTCGGTACTGTCGTTGTTTACTATATTGCAACTGCATTGACTGGTGGTTCACGTGTAAGTGAAGATGAAGAAGTAATGGGTCTTGATGAGTCTATTCAAGGTGAAAGATACATGAATAACTAATCTCTTTTTGAGGTTAGTGTCTTGATTTTGTAATCAAAAATGGTTACAATTGACAAATAATAAAACTTTTTGGAGCAATAATAATGAAAAGAATAGAAGCAATAATTAAACCTTTTAAGCTAGAAGATGTAAAAGATGCATTGGCAGAAATTGGAATTGATGGTATGACGGTAAGTGAAGTAAAAGGGTATGGTCGTCAAAAAGGTCATAGCGAACTTTATCGTGGTGCAGAGTATGTAGTTGATTTTTTACCGAAGATCAAAATGGAAATGATAGTTTCTGGTGACATGGTAGATCAGGTTACTGCAACTATTGTTGAAGCAGCGCGTACAGGAAAAATTGGTGATGGTAAAATATTTGTAAGTGATATTGAAAAAATTATCAGAATTCGTACTGGTGAAACAGACGAAGAAGCTATTTAAGTTTCAAATATCTACATTTGCATATGCATTTTGCATATGTAATCCCCTTAAATCTCGTATTTAATTTTTAAAATATCTAATTTTTGATACACTCAGTTCTTAATTTACTTTAAGGATTTATTTATGTCAGAAGCTGATTTTAAATACATTATAGACACTTTCTTTGCACTTTTTTCTATGGTTTTAATTATATTTATGGTTCCCGGATTTGCTATGCTCGAAGCCGGACTTGTTCGAACAAAAAATGTTTCATCTGTTCTTACTGTAAATACTATGATTTATGCGGTGGCATCCATGGCATTTTTACTGATCGGTTATTCTCTTGCTTTTGGTTCCTGGGAAAACTCTTCTATGAGTATATGGGCAGCTTTTTTGTTTCAGATGGCATTTGTCGGTAAAACTATTAATATTATGAGCGGCGGAGTGAGTGAACGTGTAAAAATTATGCCATTGATGATATTTACAGTTGTCATGGGTGCTGTTATATACCCTCTGATTGTGAATGTCAGTTGGGGCGCTGATTTACTTGCAGGAACGCTTTTTGACATAGACATGTATGATTTGGCAGGTTCTACGGTTATTCACTCCACCGGAGGTTGGGCACTGCTTGCTGCAATTTTGATTATGGGTCCTCGAAAAGGCAGATATAAAGACGGAAAAATAAAAGTAGTTCCGGCATCAAATATTCCTCTCGTTGTCCTTGGTGCATTGCTTTTATGGATAGGCTGGTTTGGTTTTAACGGCGGAAGTGTCGGTTCTATTTCAAGTGTAGAAAATGCTGATACTGTTGCAAAAACGATTATGAACACAAACACGGCAGGACTAGCCGGTGCAATAATTGCAGCTGTTATCATGTATGCACGATACAAGCTTTTAGATATTACAATGATATTAAACGGGGCACTCGGCGGACTTGTAGCTATTACTGCAGGACCAGACCTTTATGATATGTATACTCCTATATTAATCGGTGCAATCGGTGGAACACTTGTTGTCTTTGCTGTACCAATGTTTGACAAACTAAAACTTGATGATCCCGTCGGAGCACTTTCTGTACACCTTGTAAATGGTATCTGGGGAACACTTGCAGTAGGTATTTTTGTTGATAAAGTTTCATTACTTGCACAGCTTAAAGGTATAGTTATTATAGGGATTTTTGCATTTGTAAGTTCTTTTATAGTGATTTATATCATCAATAAAATTATTGCATTTAGAGCAGAAGATGATGTTCAAGTGGAAGGTTTGGATGTTAATGAAGTGGGAGTTGAAGCATACCCTGAATTCAAACGGGCTATTTAATGATTTATGCTTAATCACTCAAAATCTCTTTTACTTTCTTTATCCATTCATGTTCTGATTTTACTGAGCCTGTTTGGAATCTATAAGTATGTTTTTTCATCTGTTAAACCTGCAGAAAAAGAGAAGAGAATTTGTGTGAACTTGACGTGTATAAAGAAAAAAGCAGTGGTTGAACAAAAGCAAAAAGTACAAAAACCAAAACCTCTTCACAAAAAAACAGTCAAAAAACCTGTTATACATAAAAAAGCTCCCGTACAAAAGCCCAAAAGAGTAAAGAAAAAAGTTCCTCTTAAAAAAGAGATTAAAAAAGAAGAGCAAAAAGTTGTAGAAAAACCAGTTGAACCTATAAAATCTGTCGAACCTGCACAACCGCAACCACAAACAGAGAAAAAAACTGAAGTTATTGAAAATAAAATTGTTACAAACGAAATCTCCCAAAAGAAGATGAGTGATGAAGAACAGTATTTAAAAAATAATTTGGCAAAAATTTCCCAATTGATAAAAGAAAATTTATATTATCCGAGAATGGCACGTAAAAGAGGCATACAAGGCTCTGTCACTGTCCGTTTTATGTTACTAAAAGATGCTACCGTGACACAAATAACTACAATATCTTCGAGCAGTGGAATTTTAACACGTGCTGCAATTAAAACAATCGCCGAACTTTCAGGAAAATTTCCAAAGCCAAAAGCAGATCTAATGTTAACTGTCCCAATACAATATTCATTGCATTGATTTAATCGACAGGATTGAAATACTCTTTTTCTGCACCACAACTTGGGCATCGCCAATTATCAGGAAGATCTTCAAAAGCTGTTCCGGGAGGGATTCCACTTTTTTCATCACCGATTTGAGGGTCGTAAATATGGCCGCAAAATGCACATTTGTATTTTTGTAATTTATCCATAAGTAACTCCTTTGTATTATTATATCTTATTTTCCTGCGCTCAGTATTGCCTGTTCAAGGTGGT
>CAZDEM010000004.1:11119-23548 GCA_964504315.1 uncultured Sulfurimonas sp. | reverse complement strand
AACTACAGAGGAAGCATAATTATGGCAGCAATTACAGCAGCAATGGTAAAAGAGTTGCGTCAAGCGACAGACGCACCAATGATGGATTGTAAAAAAGTTTTAGTTGAAGCTGACGGAGATATGGAAAAAGCAAAAGAGCTTTTAAAAGAAAGAGGAATTGCAAAAGCAGCTAAAAAAGCTGATAGAGTTGCAGCTGAAGGTCTTGTTGGACTGAAAATGGCTGATGACAATTCTAAAGCTTCTGTTGTTGAAGTAAATTCTGAAACTGACTTCGTTGCACAAAATGAAGGTTTCCAAAATCTTGTAAAAGATACTGCCCAGGAAGTTTATAACAATCAGCCTGCTGATGTTGATGCACTTATGGCTAGTGATTTTGGTACTAAATTTACTGAAACTGTTACTAAAATTGGTGAAAAAATTGAAGTTCGCCGTTTTGGTACGCTTACAGCTGCACCGGATGAAGCATTAAACTCATATATTCACTCAAACAGCCGTATTGCAGTGATTGTAAAAGCGAAATGTGACAGTGAAAAAACTGCTGATTGTATGAAAGACACATTGAAACAAATTGCAATGCATGCATCTGCTATGAAACCGTCAACTCTAAGCTACAAAGATTTTGATCCTGAGTATGTTGAAGGTGAAACACAAGGTCGCATTGAAGCACTTAAAAAAGAGAATGAAGAGTTGAAAAGACTTAAAAAACCTCTTAAAAATGTACCTCAGTATGTATCTATGATGCAACTTACAGATGAAGTTATGGCAAAAGCTGAAGCTGACATCAAAGCTGAATTAATTGCTGAAGGTAAACCTGAGAAAATTTTAGACAAAATTATTCCTGGTAAAGTTGCTCGTTTTATTTTAGATAATACGCTTCTTGACCAAGAACAGGCATTATTAGACCAACAATATGTTTTAGATGACAAATTAACTGTTGCACAAGCAGTTGAAAAAGCAGCAAAAGCATGTGGCGGAACTGCCGAAATTACTGAATTTATTCGCCTTGAAGTTGGTGAAGGAATTGAGAAAAAAGAAGACGACTTCGCAGCAGAAGTTGCAGCACAAATGAGCTAAGCCTTAGGCTTAACTCATTCTTCATAATCTACTCTAAGAAAACAACTACTCACTTTAATAAAATTTTTATATAATAAAATGCTATAATGACTCCATGTCAAAAAATACCCATAATAAAATTATTGTTATCGGCGGTGGATATGGCGGCCTTAGAGCTGTAGAGAATCTTGCCAAACATCAAAATAATCAAATCACGCTTTTAGATAAAAATGCCTACCATTTTATGCAGACGGATGTGTATGAGCTTATCGCCAATGAAAAAGATTTTGCAAAAGTGAGCGTAGATTTATATACCTATTGCAGCGGATTTGACGGGAATGTCAGTTTTTATAAACAAGAAGTCGACGATATCGATTTTGAAAATAAAAAAGTCATTACAGCCGTACAGCGATTTTCTTATGATTACCTTATTATAGCTGTCGGTGCAAGGACAAAATTTGTAAAAAGTATAAATGGACTTAAAGAGTATGCCCATGGGGTAAAAGCGCTGCATCGTGCAATGTATTTTAAGCAAAAGTTTGAAATGTCACTCTTTAAGAAAGTACAAGAGAGCGGTATTACATGTAAGCCTCTAAGCATTGTTGTAGCCGGTGCAGGGCTCAGTGGTGTTGAAATAGCTGCACAGATGGCATCTTTTGCAAAAGAATTTTATTGTGAAAATAATTTTTTATGTAGAAAATTAAATATTATACTTGTCAGTTCATCAAAACAGATACTCAAAGGATTGGACAGTTTTTTAGTAGAAAAATCTCAAAAAAGACTGTTTGATTTAGAAGTAGTTATAAAATCACAAACAAGGGTAATTTCTTTGACAAAAGAGAGTGTTACACTCAGCAGCGGAGAAACTATATCCATGGATTTTATGATTTTTGCAGGAGGAATAGAGCCTAACGGGCTAATATATAAACTTGATTTAGCAAAGAATGAAAGAGGCTTTTTAAATATAAATGAGTCTCTGCAGGCAGATGGAAAAAAAGAGGTTTTTGCCATAGGTGATTGTGCAACGTTATATAATAAAGGCGAGTTCATCGCACCTACAGCTGATGTCGCTGAACAGATGGCAGATATTTGTAGTGAGAATATTATGCGTATTGGTGAAAATCAAGCACTTAAAGAACACAATATACGTTCACGAGGCATTTTAATTGCTCTGGGACGCAGATATGCTGCAGGAAAAGTTTTTAATGTGCATATAAGCGGATATTTAGCATTTATAATGAAAAAAATTATTGAAAAAGTATATTTTATAAAATTGGACAGACATTCCAAAAAAGGATGCGACAAAATATTTAAAGCCTAAAATATTATAATAAGCAAGAGTAGAATATAATAACTTTATGAATCTATTATCTGCTAAAAATTTATCACACTCATTTGAATATGAACTTTTTTCTGATGTATCTTTGTCTTTGGATACAAATGAAAGTATTGCTATTATTGGTATGAGCGGAAGTGGCAAGTCTACGCTTTTACATCTATTGTCTACTCTTTTAACGCCGGAGAAAGGCAGTATTGAGCTTTTTGGTAAAGATATTGCATCAATGAGCAAAAAAGAGCTCACTCTTATAAAACGCAACAAACTTGGTATAGTTTTTCAATCCCATTATCTTTTTAAAGGGTTTAGTGCCTATGAAAACCTTGAAGTTGCAGAAATTCTTTCACGAAAAAACATAGATGATACATTAATTAAAAATTTAGAAATCAAGCAGTGTATGCACCAAAAAGTGACTGAGCTCTCAGGTGGGCAACAGCAACGTGTCTCTATTGCCAGAGTGCTTACAAAAAAACCCTCAATTATATTTGCAGATGAACCGACTGGAAATCTTGATAATCAAACAGCAGCAGAAGTCATGAAGCTTTTTTTTCAATATTGTGAAGATAATGACGCCGGTATGATACTAGTGACGCATGATAATGATTTGGCACACATGTGTAAACGGGTTTATAAACTTGAAGACAAAGAGTTGAAACTAATTAAGTAAAGGGTAAACTGGTGGGCTGGATAGAAATATTTAACGAAACAAATGTAGTAGGTTTTCTTTTACTTTTTTTTCGTTTTGCCGGATTATTTATTGCCGTGCCGATTTTCAATCATCAAAATATACCGATGAATATTAAAGCGTCCATGGCTTTTTTCTTTACGGTAGTATTTTACTCTTCAATGCCCGCATTGCATATCAGTATTGATGTGCCAACTATTTTAGTCGCTGTATTGGGTGAGCTTTTACTTGGCTTGTCTGTAGGCGTTGTTTTGCAACTTGCATATAATGTCATCACTTTTGCCGGTGGTCAAATATCATTTATGATGGGTTTTTCAATGGCAAGTGCTATCGATCCTCAATCAGGTATTTCTATGCCTATTATTTCTCAGTTTCTTTCTTTGATGGGTATAATGATTTTACTCTCTCTCAATCTGCATCATTGGATGCTGCTCTTTATTGACCACTCTTTAAAAACAGTGCCTTTAGGCGGTTTTGTCATGAGTAAAGATTTGTTTCATTATATTATGCACGCTACATCAAATATGTTTCTAGTAGGTTTTATAATTGCATTTCCTATTATTGCACTTTCATGGCTGGCCGATGTAATTTTTGGAATGCTTATGAAAACAATGCCGCAATTCAACCTTTTGGTTATTGGTTTTCCTATTAAAATCATGGTGGCTTTTGTTGTGCTTATAGCAACTTTTACAGCAATTATGCTGATACTAAAAGGACAGATTCAAGAAGCATTTAACTCTTTAGAAATGCTTTTTTAGTTTTTTTTTGATACAATAGTGTTAATAGAGATTTTTGAAATACGCTCAAGAAATCATCCAAAGGAACATGCGTGAAAATACTGCTTTTAAATGATAATCCCGTAGTAAATAAATTAGTTACTCTAAGTGCACAAAAGACATCCGATGAAGTAGATATAACATCAACGATTGAAGGAATTGAATCTCAAAATTATGATTTATTAATTGTTGATGACAGCGTTTACAGTGATGAATTGTTGAGTGAATTGCAAGAAAAAGTAAAATACAAAAAATCACTTTTTATATGTGCCAAGGATGCGGAGGACGTAGAATCTTTTTCATCTATATTAAAAAAACCTTTTTTACCAACTGATTTGGTAGAACTATTTATGATGTTTGAAAAAGAAGTGGCCAGTGAAGCAGATGAAGAGATGCCTGTTGAAGAAACTCAAGAAGAAGAGATCCAATCAAGCGATTTAGAAGAATTAAGTGATGAATTATCCTTGGATGACGAAGAGAATTTAGGTGAAAGTGTCTTGGATGATGAAGAAGCGCAAAAAGTAAAAGATTTACTTGATGAAAATGAAGAAGAGCTCTCTTTTGATGAAGAAGTAGAAAATGATATTGAGAGTTTAGAACTCGATGAAGAAGAGGGTCTTGCCGAGATAGCTGTAGAACCAGAAGAAGAATTGGAATTCGAAGAAGAATTGGAACTCGAAGATGATGACCTTTTGGCGGATTATGATATGGCACTTGATTTGGAAGATGAAGCAGATGTAGATATTTCAGAAGAAGATAGTTTTGATTTAGAAGATGAAGTTGAGACTTTGGAAGATGAAGAACTTGAAGAGCTAGATACAGCAACGGTAGAAGAACTTGAAGATGAGATAGATGATGTTATGACAGAGGAATTGAGAGAAAAAGAGGGTGATTTGGCGGTAGATATGGCACTTGATTTGGAAGATGAAGCAGATGTAGATATTTCTAATGATGTGGTTGATGAATTTAACCTTGAAGAAGATATAGAAGATGAGCCTGAAGATATAAATTTAGAAAGTGAAATCCAAAGTGCTGTTGAAAATTTAAGTCAAGAAGATTTAGAAAGTGAATTGGATGAAGATACTCTCTTGCAGATAGCAACGAATGAAATAGACCCTCTGGCAGATCTGACAAGTAAAGATTTAAAAGTAGCACTTGGAGAAGAAGTGGAAGACGTAGATACACCGGCAGTAGCAGCACTTGAAGATATCATTGCAGAACCTGAGACCCAAGAGGTTGAAGAAACAAGCAATAACGGTGTAGAAGCTCTGAAAAAACTCCTTGAAGCACTCAGTGACAAAGATGTGGCCGCATCAATGAAAGGGATGAAAATCAGTATAAACATTACACTGGGTGACAACTGATGAGTGCTATACACGGAGCAGTTTTAGTCCTTTCTGGTCCAAGCGGTGCAGGTAAAAGCTCTTTAATACACAAAATTATGAATGATATTGGTGAATGTTATTTTTCTATATCTACCACGACCCGCCCGATGAGAGAGGGTGAAGCTGATGGTGTTGATTATTATTTTGTAGATGAAGAAGAGTTTAAAAGAGAAATAGAAGAAGATCAGTTTTTAGAGTATGCTCTGGTGCATGGAAACTATTACGGGACTTCAATCAAGCCTGTGAAAAAAGCACTTACAGAAGGGAAACTTGTCATATTTGACATAGATGTACAGGGAAACAGTGCAATTAACAGCCGACTTGGGGATATTACTACTTCTGTATTTATCACGCCACCTACTTTGAGTGAACTGAAGAATAGGCTGGAAAAACGTCAAACGGATGCGCAGGAAGTAATTGAGCGAAGAGTTAAAATGGCAAGACGTGAAATTCAAAGAGTTTCTGAATATGAGTACCTTTTAATCAATGATGATTTAGACAAAGCTGCTGATAAATTACGTATTATTGCCAAGGTTGCAAGATTTAAAAAATCAAATGAAGAGATAAATGAGTTTGTGCAAAAATGGGAAGATTTGTAAAACTTCAAAACATAATATATAGTGATAAGAGAATTTACAGCAAATGTGAGTTATACTTCACAACTTAATTTATAACAAGGAAAAAATATGGGAATGCCTAGTGGAACAGAATTACTGATAATTTTTGGAATTATCGTTTTATTATTTGGAGCAAAAAAAATACCTGATTTAGCAAAAGGTCTTGGTAAGGGAATCAAAAACTTCAAAGCAGAAATGAAAGAAGTAGATGAAGTAGAAGTTGAAACACCTAAAAAAGTTGAGAAAAGTGATGAAGTAGCTTCATCTGATGAAACTCCAAAATCTACAACACAAGCGTAAACATTGAAACAACGAGTATCGGCGTTATTACGCGAAAAAATAGGTCGCGAAGTTGTTCTAGAAAAGCCTCGTGATCGTTCTTTTGGTCACTTTGCTACTCCTATAGCATTTTCTTTAGCAAAAGAGTTGCGAAAATCTCCTATGGTTATTGCGGATGAACTTGCTTCATCTTTTGAATCTAGTGATGTATTTTCCAAAGTGGAAGCAGTAAAAGGGTATTTGAATTTTCGTTTAAGTGAAGATTTTTTAGCCGAGTATGCTTCATGGGCTCTTAAAAATCCTTCAGAATTTGCAAAACAGGAAAAAAATCAAAAAATACTTTTAGAATTCGTAAGCGCGAATCCGACTGGACCTTTACATATAGGGCATGCCCGTGGTGCAGTCTATGGTGACACGCTCTATCGTATGGCAAAACATCTGGGGTATGACATTACAGCTGAGTATTATGTTAATGATGCCGGAAATCAGATTGATTTGCTTGGACTTTCTATCCAGTTGCATGCCAGAGATAATCTTTTAGATGAAACTGTGGAGTACCCTGAGAGTTATTATCGTGGAGAGTATCTTGATGCTCTTGCTCGTGATGCAATGGAAAAATTCGGTACTGAAATTTTTTATGATGAATCTCGTCAGCGTGAGCTTGCTCTTTGGGCAAAAGATGAAGTGATGAAAATCATTGTCAAAGATTTAGGTGATTTGAACATCTTTTTTGATACTTTTGTTTATGAGTCAACATTATATGATGACTGGGACAGAGTTATGAAAAAAATGGGTGCCGGAATCTATGAAAAAGATGGTAAAATCTGGATAGCTTCTGAGGCAAAAGGCGATGAAAAAGACAGGGTAGTCGTACGTGAAGACGGTCGTCCGACTTATCTTGCCGGTGATATAGTTTATCACAATCAAAAATTTGAACGCGGGTATGATCACCACATCAATATTTGGGGTGCAGATCATCATGGCTATATCCCACGTGTAAAAGCGGCAATTGAATATTTAGGTTATGACTCAAATAAACTTGAAGTTTTGCTGTCTCAAATGGTAAGTCTTTTAAAAGACGGTGAACCATATAAAATGAGTAAACGTGCAGGTAACGTTATACTGATGAGTGATATAGTTGAAGAGATTGGTGCAGATGCATTACGTTTTATTTTTGCTTCAAAAAAGAGTGATACAGCACTAGAATTTGATTTGGCTGAATTTAAAAAACAAGACAGTTCAAATCCTATTTTTTATATTCAATATGCTCACGCAAGGATTCAAACACTACTAAGTAAAGCGACTGTTACAAAAGAAGATATTGCAAATGCAAGTTTGAAAAATCTTGGTGAAAATGCGGATACTTTACTTTTTGATGCACTTTTGCTGCCTGAAGTAATTGAAGATGCCTTTAATACGCGACAGGTACAAAAGTTGACGGATTATCTGAAATCTCTTGCTGCTTCTTTGCATAAATTTTATTATGATGTGCGTATGATCGGCACTGAAGATGAAGCCAAACTTTTAAAACTGATGCTAATGGTAGCTCTGAGCATAAAAACCGGACTTTCATTAATGGGTATTGACGCTAAAGATAAAATGTCTAAAGAAGAGGCATAACTCTTCTTTATTTGAGCAGCTCGGAATTTTTCAGCTGCGGATAAAGTTTTATAACCTCTTTGGCAGATTTTTTTGGAATTTGTATTAAGATTGGCTTTTTACGTTTATCCAGCCAATTAGCAATGTTTTGTATATTTTTTTCACTCATTGAAGTACATCCGACAGTTGCAGAATTTGGTGCGCGCTCAATGTGCATAAATATACAAGAACCTCTGCCTTTGAACGCTTTTTTATTATAATCAACGACTATTCCCAGCTTATATTGTGTATCATCACGTTTCATGTATTCAAAACTTTTTTCGTCTCCATGAGCCATTATTATCTGATTATAGAAATTTGAATGTGTATCATCGACACATATTAAGTTTTTTGCTGTATAAAGATAAGGGACATTATAATTACTTTCTGACGCATAACCAAAGATATTCGAGAGTCTGAAAATACCGGCAGGTGCTTTTTTATCACCTTCATATTTTAAGGCATCATCAGGATTTTTAGTAAACTGTTCACTCTCTACACCCCAGCCTAAGCCATTTTTCCCCAGATTTACATGCATTGTTTTAAAAGCTTTTTGTGAAGCTTCATAGCACTCCATTTTTGCCTGTGAACTGTTCATATCATCAGCAACAACCAAAACTATTTGTTGGGAGGAAAACAATAAAATTGAAAAACTTGTCATAATTAAGAAACTTTTTATCATAAAGTATGGTACTATTACTATTACATGATGTCAATAGTGAAAAATTAAATTCTGGATAAAATAATGAGTATTATAATAAAACAAGCCACAGCTGATGACGCTTCTTTTTTAGCACAAATGATTTTACAAAGTTCAAGAGCGGGGAAAAAAGATGGTTTGTTTGATGTTCTGTTTGGTACAGATGATGATAAAATCGTCTTAGAAAAACTAGAAAAGCTTACACAGACTGAAGCGAAAAGCCATTGCCATTATAAAAATTTTTTAATAGCGCAAATGGATGGAAAAAATGTCGGAACACTATGCAGCTATGAGCCTAGAATTGCAACAAAAGAGGCATTTGTACAAGCTTTAAAAGATATAGGCTGCGGCGATGAGATAAACAAGCCGTTGGAAGTTGTATATAATTGTAGTTTTGACACTAACAAAAGCAGACTGATGTTTGATTTCATGGAAGAGTTGGAGGGCTTTATAGATGTCGGTGTACTCAAGGCACTCATGCAAAAAAGTCTGCTCAGCGCCAGACTCAAAGGGTATAGAATTGTGCAGACAATTATAGAAATAGGTTCATTAGAAGCAGAGCTTTTTTACAAAAAACTCGGATTTGAAATTGTAGATAAAAAAGAATGTGAAGCTTATAGAGAAATTTTTGGTAGAGCGGGTGTTATGCTCTTGGCTATGGAATTTTAAGGTTTTGTTATAGAACTTTCAATACTCTCAATCTTTCCGTCCCTCTTGGCCATTGCCTTGGCACTTTATACTAAAAATATTATACTCTCTTTATCTGGCGGAATATTTTTAGGGCTTTTTTTCCTGCATGACTTTTCCATAATTTCAGCGGTAGGCTCTACTTTTGATCTCTTTGTTTCTCTTTTGAGCGAGGCATGGATACTTAAAACTTTAGCTTTTGCAGTTTTAGTAGGCAGTGTGATGGAGCTGATGCAAAAAAGCGGAGGCATAAACGGATTTGTCTCTTATATGACTGGGGAAACTACACTGGTAAATTCTCCTCGTTCAGCCCTGCTTGTCAGCTATTTTATCGGAGTGATTATTTTTATTGAATCTTCCATAACCTCTCTTATCGCCGGAGCCGTCGGTAGACCGCTTTGCGACAAAGAAAAAGTACCGCATGCAAAACTGGCCTTTGTGTGTGACTCCACCTCTGCTCCTATCAGTTCTTTAATTGTTCTTAACGGATGGGGAGCACTGCTGCTCGGACTTATTGCAACACAGGTGCAAACCGGAACAATATCAGGCGATAATGTCAATATATTACTGCACAGTGTTGCTTATAACTTTTATGCTGTGAGTGCTTTAATCGTCACTTTTTTAGCTGTGTGGTTTAACATAAATATAGGTCCGATGAAGAATGCAAAACCCTCTTTAGATAAAGGTTCTTTACATGTAAACTCTAAAGTTAGTATGAGTTATATGATAATTCCAATATTGTTGATGATTACCTTTGTATTTATGTTTTTGTATATAACAGGCAAGGGCGATATGTTAAAGGGAAGTGGTTCCAGTTCTATCTTTTATACTATGCTTGCCACGCTGATGGTGATGTTTATTTATTATATAGGTACGAAAAATATGTCTGCAAAAACTTACACAAAAAGTGCCTACATCGGAGCAAAAAAACTTTTTCCGATTGCTATGATACTGCTTTTTGCTTTTGCAATAGGGGAAGTGACCGTTGACTTAAAAACAGGGCAGTATTTGGCTTCGCTTGCAAGTGACAACCTCAGTGTGTTTCTTTTAAGCGGCGTAATATTTTTACTCAGTAGTATTATTTCATTTTCTACCGGAACATCCTGGGGTACTTTTAGTATTATGGTACCTATTGCCGTACCGATGGCTGTAGGTATGGATACAGATGTAGCTTTGGCTATAGGAGCGGTCATCAGCGGAGGTGTTTTTGGAGACCACTGTTCACCCATTTCTGACACGACCATTATATCATCACTTGCAAGTGACTGCGAAGTGATTGAACATGTCAAAACACAGCTTCCTTACGCTCTTATAAGCGGAGCCGTTGCACTTGTTTTGTTTATAGTTTTCGGGTTTATGACTCTAAATAATAGTTGATGGAATAACGCATATCTTCATCAATATTTTCCATATTTTTAAGCATCCATCGTAAATACCCGGCATCTTCACGAGCTACTTCTTCAAGACTTTTACCTTTGTGTTTTCCAAATCTGAATGTTTGGACTAAAATAGGTGTGTTTGTTAAATCAACCATCTTTTCAACCGGATTTTCATTTGGAAACTGCTCTTGGACAATATCTTTTAGTTTAGAAAGAAAAAGTTTTAAAACAAGTACATCACCGATGGCATCATGGGCTTTTACAACAATGCCAAGTGCTTGTGCCTCTTTTTCTTCATCTTTATAAAGTTCCATTTTATAGCGAAAATATTGAAGTCTGTGAGCCTCTTCATCCGGCATAACATGTTTTGCAACTCTAAGGGTATCTATAACTTTCATTTGTGTTTTAAAACCCTCTTTTTCAAGCATGGTAATATCAAAAGGTGCATTGTGAATAATGAGATAATTCTCTTGAGTATTGAGTTCTTCTAATCTTTTATAAGCATCTGTCTGTGTGCAGGGCACTTTTCCCTCAAGTAAATCAGGTGTAATACCATGAACCTCCATAGCACCGAATTTAATCGCTACATCAGTGGAACAAAATTCATTATGTACTTCTATATCTTTGGCTCCTAGAACCATATATCCAAGTTGAATTACTCTGTCTTCTTCATTTGTGCCTGTTGTTTCCGTATCTAAAATCACATATTTTTTTGCCATTATAATTTCACTTTTTATTTTTTTAAATATTATATGATACACTTATGAAAAAGTAGGTTAAAGCTTTGATTGACTCTCCTCTTGTATATCTTTTTACACTTGCCTCGCTTGTAGCTGCTCTGAGCTTTTTACAAATCAAAACACGGCATAAATTTTTTGAGTATATTCCCGTGGTTGTGTTGATATATGCGCTTGCTATGCTGCTCGCTTCACTTGGCGTTTTTGAGCAGAACAAAGAGATAATACATATTTATAAGCTGACAAAAACAAACCTGCTGCCGGCAATGCTTTTTTTAATGCTTTTAGCAGTTGATTTTAAACACTTTTTCAAGCTTGGAAAATCACTTCTGATTGCTTACTCTTTAGCCGTTCTCTCCATTGCATTTGCCTTTATTGTCGTTGCGTACATGTTTGGTTTTGACAAAGAAACGGCAGCTGCATTTGGTGCATTGGCAGGCAGTTGGATGGGAGGAACGGCAAATATGATAGCTGTTGGGAGTGCGTTACATGTAAGCGAAGACGCTTTCGCTTACGCACTTGTCGTGGATAGTGTCAACTATACGCTTTGGGTCATGCTGCTTCTCTTTTTGGTTCCTTTTGCAAAAATATTTAACAAGTTTACAAAGAGTGAAGAAAAATTGGCATATTTGGACAAAATCGGCTGTGCCTGCTCAATGGGTGCTAAAAGATACTGGCTCTTAATACTCTTGGCACTCGGGGCATCTCTGCTCTCTCAAATAATAGCCGCAAAATTTGTCATACTCAATACCACAACAAGCATCGTGCTTTTTTCTACACTCTTAGGCGTACTCGGCTCTTTTACAAAATTACGATTCATAAACGGTTCCAACGAAGTGGCAACAACAATGCTCTATATCTTAATAGCGCTTATAGGTTCCCGTGCAGTGATAGAAAACTTCAGCGGTCTTGGTATGTATGTATTTGCAGGTTTTGTTATTTTACTTATTCATGCGCTTATAATGCTCGCGGGTGCAAAAATTTTTAAACTTGACCTCTTTAGCATTTCAGTCGCCTCTTTGGCAAATATAGGCGGCGTAGCTTCGGCTCCAATATTAGCGGCAACATATAACAAAGCACTCGTAAGCATAGGTGTACTTATGGCAATTATGGGGTATTTGATAGGAACATTCGGCGGGTTGTTAGTCGGGAATATT
>CAZDEM010000004.1:3339-11019 GCA_964504315.1 uncultured Sulfurimonas sp. | reverse complement strand
TATTCTTGTTAGGCACTTATTATATTTTACAACCCCGTCCGGCAATCTCTTCTAGTGTAGATTCTTGAAACATTTTTTGCATTAGATGTTTTGGCTCCATCCATTGATCATGTAGCGCACATTTGCACATACCATTACAAAAACCAATCCCTAAAACACATTGTTCATCTTTGATAGAATCATGAAATATAGCTAAGATTTCACTCACCATAATTTCAGAAGGTGGCTTTGCAAATGAATACCCACCATCCCTTCCTCTTATGGAAATGACCAAACCGGATTTTACTACTTCAGTCATTATTTTAGTTAAAAATTTATAAGGTATTAAAAGAGTTTCTGAAAGTTCAGTTGCATTCAAAAGTTTTGAATCTTTATGATCAGCCATATAAGCTAAAATTCTTATGGCATATTGTGCACTTTTACTCAGCTGCATTTGATTCCTTTTATCTTGATTTTGTAAATTATAGCATAATAGGTAAAAACAATTACTACTTAAAGGTAGAATTAAAATTTTTCTGCTAATATTCCAATTACTACTCATAGGTAGAAATTAAAAAAGGATGATTTATGACTGAGCGTATAACGAAAAGTATGGCAAAAAATATCTATTATGGTGGCGGTACTTTCGCACTTATGATATTTATTGCACTCTCTTTTGATACTGTACACCAAATTCCTAAACGATCAAATCAGCAAAATATGACTGCGAGTGTTGTTGCCGGAAAAAAACTTTGGGAAGCGAATGACTGTGTTGGTTGTCATACACTTATAGGAGAAGGAGCATACTATGCACCGGAGCTTATGAATGTATTTCAAAGAAGAGGCGGTGGTGATGAAGGCGCATTTAAAGCATATATGCAGGGCTGGATGGCTGCACAACCTCTGGATACTCCAAACAGAAGAAAAATGCCTCAATTTCATTTAACCGACAAAGAGGTTAACAATTTAGCTGATTTCCTTATATGGACATCTAAAGTAAATGCCAATGAATGGCCACCGACCATAGAAGGATAGGAAAAAATATGAAATACACTTCACAAGCGGTCGCAAAACCGTATTTTATTTTTGCATTGATTCTTTTAGCCGGAGAGCTTCTTTTTGGTATTTTAATGGGTATTCAGTATGTTTGGGGGGATTTTTTATTTCCGCTTATTCCGTTTAATGTTTTAAGAATGGTACATACAAACTTGCTTATTGTACTGTTGTTGTTTGGTTTTATGGGCGCTACTTATTACCTTATTCCTGAAGAAACTGAACGTGAACTTTGGAGTCCAAAACTGGCTATTATTACATTTTGGATTTTTGCAGCAGCGGGTGTTGCTACGATTTTAGGGTATCTGTTTGTGCCTTATGCTACATTAACAGAGTGGACATTTAATAACCTTCTGCCGACTATGGGACGGGAATTTTTAGAACAGCCCTTACCGACAAAAGTAGGTATTGTTATCGTCGTTTTATCATATATTTTAAATACGGCTATGACTATACTTAAAGGAAGAAGAACAGTTATTACAACAGTTTTGCTTACCGGTCTTTTAGGTCTTGCAGTGTTTTTCCTGTTCGCATTCTATGTTCCGGACAATCTCATTGCAGATAAATTCTTTTGGTGGTTTACTGTCCACTTATGGGTTGAAGCAACTTGGGAACTGATTCTTGGTGCAATCTTAGCCTTTGTACTTATTAAAGTGACAGGTGTTGACAGAGAGCATATTGACAAATGGTTATATCTTATTATCGCTATGACGATGGTATCTGGAATTCTTGGAACCGGACATCACTTCTTTTATATGGGTGCTCCTGAATATTGGTTATGGATTGGATCTATCTCATCAGCTGTTGAGCCTTTACCATTTTTACTCATGATTCTCTTTGCATTTACTATGGCTAGAGAGAGAAAGATAGAGCATAAAAATAAAATGGCACTTACATGGGCAAAAGGTACTGCAGTAATGGCATTCTTAGGCGCCGGTGTTTGGGGTTTTTTCCATACTTTGGCACCTGTTAATATGTACACACACGGTACGCAGTTAACTGCAGCACATGGTCACCTCTCATTTTATGGTGCGTATGTCATGATTATTTTTACAGTGATTTCTTATGCTATGCCGATTTTAAGAGGTCGTCCCTTTGGAAATTGTGAAAAAGCACAAAAAGTAGAACTTGCATCATTTTGGATGATGAATATAGGCATGGTCGGTCTTACGCTTGCGCTCAGTGTTGCCGGTCTTGTTCAAATATTTGATCAAAGAGTTGGAACAAACTTAATAGGCTTTATGGATTCTCAAGAATCTATTGCAGGGATTTATATGGTTCGACTCGGCTTTGGTCTTCTTGTTTTTACAGGCTTATTAACTTATTTTTACAGTTTCTTTGTAAAAGAACCTGCAGTAGAACCTGCAAAAGTATAAGTAGATGAAAATGCTTCATTATTGGCTGGAGTTTGAAGAGAGTATGGGCAAAGTATGGGATAAATATCTCAACAAAAAAGTCTATAAATTTCATGAAGACAAAAGAGTCTATTTTGAAGATATTTCTAAACCTTTACATATTTTTCACCGCCTTATGGGTGGTGAAAAAGCAAAAGAACTGCAAATAACTGACAAAAGATATGTCGAGACTTCTAGAACACTCTTAGAAAAAATATCATTTTTAGGAAAAGAGTTTTTCTTAACATGGCAAGATGATGAATCTGTTTATCTGCCTGCATCATTTGCATACTTTTGCACAAAAGAAGAGAATGAAATGCTTTACTATTGGCTTATAGCTATGGCAGCACAAGCAGATGATATTACAAACTTTAATCTTATAGAGAAAAATCAACAGGCTATGCACTATCTTACAAAAAGGTACAGCGGATTTGATGTTTTTTACAAGAGTGCAAGTCAGTATTTAATGGATAAATATGAACAATTATCATTTCTTAAATCTTTAGATGAACAATCAAATCAAGATTTAATAGATGATTATCCAAATCCTTTGTGGATATATCCGAGAGCGATTACACTAAGTTATGCGAACAATGTTGAGGGTGATGAAGAAGAGCTAACAAGAGAAGAAGACAAAAATAAGTCTGAAGAACTGCATATGAAAAAGCAGGCTGATCAGATTGATGATAAACATGAAACAGACGGCTTTTTGGCTTTTTTACCTGAATCTTTGATGAGTATCTTTGAACAGGTAAATGTAGACAGATGTGAAGATGACAGTTTTGATGAAGATGCGCTCTATCATGCCGAAGATTTAGATGAGATAACAGTCGGACAAAAACAGGCAAATCTCTCAGCGCGTATTAAAATGGATTTGGAACTTTTACCTGATAACACAGTAACTTATCCGTTAGGCAAAGGTCATTTTGTAGATGAGTGGGATTATAAAAGACAAGATTATTTGCTAAAATATGCTCGTATTTTACCGCAAGTAACACTCAATGTTGTACCCATAGAACTGCCTGGGCGACTGAAAAAAACTGTAAAAAAAATTCAGGGTGAACTTGACCTTTTGCAACTTGACCGCATTAAAAACGATCGTCTTCCTTATGGTGATGAGCTCAATATGGATAGCTGGATAGAGTATATGTCGCATCAAAACAAGTCAATGCATCATCAAAACTTCTACACTACATATGAGAAAAAAACACGTGATATGTCCACATTACTTTTAGCTGATATTTCACTCTCAACAGAAGGTGGCATAACTCAGGAGCTGCGTATTATTGATGTTATCAAAGACTCATTGATGGTCTTTAGTGAGGCCTTGGAAAAACTCGAGGATAAATTTGCAATTTATACTTTTTCTTCACTGCAAAACAAAAAGGTCTATTTTAACATCATAAAAAACTTTAAAGACAAGTATGATGCGTTGATACGGGGAAGAATAGAGAGTATAAAACCGCAATACTATACCCGAATGGGAGCTGCCATTCGTGAAAGTGCAAAGATTTTAGATAAACAGCAAAGTGCAAATAAACTGCTGCTCATCATAAGTGACGGTAAGCCAAATGATGAAGACAGATATGACGGACGTTATGGTATTGAAGATACAAAGAAAGCACTCCAGGAGATAAAGAAAAAAGGAATCACTCCATTTTGTATTACGATTGATTTAGATGCTAAAGAGTATTTGAATTATCTTTTTGGTCAAAATGGCTATGCCATTGTACGTGATGGACAAAAACTGCCAAAAGTACTGACAGAAGTCTATATAAATTTAACGAAATAAGGAATAATTATGTCACAAACTTACTACTTACCCCAATCAAATGAAGTGGAACTCTTTCATGCCGCAGCACAGATGAACCTGCCTGTTTTAATCAAAGGGCCGACAGGATGTGGAAAGACAAGGTTTATTGAGTCTATGGGCGAGCAACTTGGTCGTGATGTCTATACCGTCGTATGTCATGATGATTTGAGTGCGGCAGATTTGGTTGGTCGTCATCTTATAAATGAAAACGGAACATACTGGCAGGACGGCCCGCTTACAAAAGCAGTAAGAAACGGTGGTATTTGTTATATTGATGAGATTATCGAGGCTAGAAAAGATACTACTGTTGTACTACATTCTCTTGCTGATTATCGTAGAGTATTGCCAATAGACAGAACAGGAGAGGTAATAGAAGCGCATCCTGATTTTATGCTTGTCGTCTCTTATAATCCCGGATATCAAAATGTTCTTAAAGGGATGAAACCAAGTACAAAACAGCGTTTTATCTCTTTGAGTTTTAACTATCCTAAACCGGAGATTGAAAAAGAAGTACTGATAAAAGAGAGTGGCGTTGACGGCGCAACTGCACAAAAACTTGTAGATATTGCAAGTGAAATTAGAAGCTTGGATGATACAGATATTCAAGAAGCAGTATCAACGAGACTGCTTCTTTATGCGGGAAAACTCATTACAAAAGGGTTTAATCCTTATCAGGCATGTATGCACTCTATTGTAGAATCTTTAAGTGATGAGGAAGATGTTCTTGACGTGCTGCAAAAGCTTATAGCACTTCATTTTGTAAAGAGCAGTGATGTCTAAAACTATGCGCCTTAAAGAAAAATATCCTCCCGGAGATTTTGGTATTTGGATTATTATTTATGTTGAGTTAATCACATTTGGTCTATTTTTCATTGGCTATGCCTTTTCAAGAAGAGAAAATATTGAGATGTTTAACACATCGCAACTGATGCTCAACCAAACATCGGGGTTTATTAATACTTTGATTCTCATTACAAGCAGTTATTTTGTTGCAAAGGGTGTGCATATCATGCAAACGATGACGCAAGTGAATGTAGCGGAGTCGAATAAGAAAGCCTCTGTATGGCTTCTGCTTGCTATTGTCTGTGGTGCTGCTTTTGTATTTATAAAAGGTGCGGAGTTTGCACATATTTTTGGCGAGGGCATAACACTGAGCACAAACAAGTTTTTTATGTTTTATCTGCTGCTTACTATGTTTCATTTTATGCATGTGGGTTTAGGGACTGTTATTCTTTTTAATATCCGCCAAAGAACAAAAACCTCAGGCTATACACCAGATGACACGCGTGGCTTTGAATCGGGTGCCTCTTATTGGCATATGGTTGATTTGCTGTGGATCGTACTTTTTCCACTCGTGTATATAATAAGATAAGGGCAGAAAATGACGAATCGTAAAAATTTTTTGGAATATGTATGGATTATCTTAGTTATACTGACAATCTTTGCTTATCTTTTAGGCTATCTTAAATTAATTAGTAGTTCTTTAGTTGCTGTGTTGTTGTTAACTACTTTTATAAAAGGAGCATTGGTAAGTGATTATTTTATGGGTCTAAAAGATGTTAATATGAAATACAGATTTATTCCGATAATTTGGCTTGGTGTAATTATTTTATTAATCGGTGTAGCATATTATCTTCCAATTTGAAGTGTAAGAAATTGTTTCAGCTTTGTTACCAAGACTTTATAAAACAGTGTTACAATTGTAATCAAATACAATTAAAGGATTTAGAAAATGGTTACAGTTTTTACAAAATTTCCAATCAAGGAAGAGTTTAAAGAAGAGTATGCAAAACATCTAAAAGAAGCAGTTGTAAAACATGAGATGGATAAACAGCCGGGATATGTCGCTATGAAACTATTGGCACCACAGTCAATTCCTCATATGGGAGAAAACAATATGTTTGTTATTGAAACTATGTGGGAAGATATGAAAAGTTTTATGGCTTATACACAAAGTGAAGCATTTAAAAAATCGCATGAAAATATGCCGCCTCGTGATTGGTTTGCGGGAAGACCCGAAGTTGAAGTTTATGAGAGCATAGATTAAAATTTTTTCTTTATGATACTAAAGAATATACAAACCAGTATAGAAAAAATACCGCTGAAGACTCCTTTCGCCACTGCTTTGCGGAGGGTGGAAAATGTAGAGTTTGTGCGTGTCAAGCTTACATGTAAGAGTGGTGCGTTTGCATATGGTGAGGCACCTGCAACCAAAGCGATTACGGGCGAAGATTTATGTAGTATAACGGCTTGTATTGCAACTGTAAAAAAAGATTTGCTTGGTTTAGAACTCCTTGAGGCTTTAGATGTGTTACATGTAAGCTCAATAGGATCAAGTGCAAAGGCGGCTCTTGATATGGCTCTTATTTCATTGCTGGCAGAACAAAATAATCAAACATTATTGCACTATTTTGGCGCAAAAGATTACGCATCCATAAAAACAGATGTGACAATCAGTCTCAATGATGCTGATACAATGTTGCAAGATGTACAAAAAGCCTATGTAAACGGTTATGATATTTTAAAAGTAAAGCTTGGCAGTGATATAAATCATGCAGTAGATGTCACAAAGGCAATAGCTAAAAAACTTCCACACTCACAACTGCTTATAGATGCCAACCAGGCATGGAATCTTGAGACCTCATTACATTATATTGAAGCGATCAAGGGTTTACATGTAGAGTTGATTGAACAGCCTGTAATTGCGGATGATTTAGAGAGTCTTAAAATTATCAGCCACTCAACAGAGATTCCTATACTTGCGGATGAAGCTGTATTTACACTTGAAGATGTAAAAAAAGTTTATGAAAACGGCTGCGCGGATATGATAAATATTAAGCTGATGAAGTGCGGCGGACTCAGTAGGGCACAAGAGATTTTAGAGTTTGCACGAGAGAAAAATATAGACTGTATGTTCGGCTCGATGCTTGAAGGTCCTGTCTCGATTTGTGCTGCATATGCGCTTTGTTTTGCATATAGAGATGTTATAAAATATGTAGACTTGGACAGTCCTCTGCTCTACAAAGAAGTGCCTGATTTTGTCGGTGGCTTTGCAATAAAGCGCAACCAGATAAAACCTATAAATCCTGCAAACATAGAAGCGAGTAAAATACCGACTTTGGCGTGAATAAGCAGTTCTTCACTATGGGCAAAAGCAAGTTCGGCGACAAAAATACTCATAGTAAAACCAATACCTCCAAGGGCTGCCACGCCAAAAAGCTGACTCATTGTACTGTTTTGCGGGAGTGTTGCAATGCCGAGTGTAATACTCAAATACGAAACCCCGAAAATACCTATAATTTTTCCGGCTAAAAGCCCTAAAATAATTCCTAAAGAGACCGGTTCAACAAGACTGTCACTGAGTGCTGTAAAATTTAAACTGACACCGGCATTTGCGAGCGCAAAAAGAGGAATGACAATCAGACCTATGGGGAGATGCAG
>CAZDEM010000004.1:0-3239 GCA_964504315.1 uncultured Sulfurimonas sp. | reverse complement strand
CGGCATTTGCGAGCGCAAAAAGAGGAATGACAATCAGACCTATGGGGAGATGCAGCGTATGTTCAAGCCTTGAAGCAGGAGAACTGACCGCATCAATTTTGTCTTTTATGTTTTGTAAAATCGCTTTTTGTTTTTCGTGCATAGTATGGTCGGTGGCAACAGGATAGTTGTCATATTCTTCTAGCAGATTTTTTGTATGTGCAGTAAAATCAACAGGTGTATAATTTGGTTTAGAGGGGATTGCAAAAGCGGCTATAACACCTGCAATAGTGGCATGGATACCTGATTCAAGCATAAAAAGCCACATAAAAGTTCCGATAATAAGATAAGGCAGTATCATATGAATACCGAAGCGGTTAAAGCTGACCATAATAAGAAATGAAACACCTGCTAAAAAGAGAGGCAGCAGATGAATCTGCTCGGTATAAAAAATGGCGATGACCACAACAGCACCCAGGTCGTCAACAATGGCGAGGGCTATAAGAAAGGTGACAAGAGCAGGTGAGACACGGTGCCCCAAAATAACCAAAGCACTGATGGCAAAAGCGATGTCTGTCGCCATAGGAATACCCCAGCCGTTTGCACCCGGGGAGTCTGCATTGATGCTCATATAGATGAGTGCGGGAAAAATCATACCGCCGATGGCCGCTAAAATAGGTAAAATAGCAACTTTAACATTTGAGAGCTCGCCGATAAGAATTTCTCTTTTTATTTCAAGGCCGACTAAAAAGAAAAAGAAAGTCATCAGTCCGTCATTTATCCAGTGGCTCAGTGATTGTGAAAGTTGCCAGGAACCTATACCTATATATATAGGAGTGTGAAATATATCTTGATAAACTCCTGCAAATGGAGAGTTTGCCAGTACAAGCGCAATAATAGTTGTAAAAAACAGGATAAGACCTGTGGTAGTCTGTGCATGAATAAAATTTTCCAACGGAGTGGATATTTTTTCAAAAGCCTTTTCCCACGGAGCATACAGCTTCATTTGTTATTCCTTAAACATATTGTCTCAATTATAACACTAAATAGGAATAAGTTGAAATCTGTGTATAATTTGCGTATGAATTTACAAGATTTAGAAAATAAAACTATATTATTACTTGGAAAGAGCAGGGCTTTTAGTGAAGATGAGTTTTTTTCGCAGTTGAAGTTTCATAAGATTACTGCACTCACAGAGCTTAGTGAAGATATTGTTCTCATAGTTGAGGGGCGCATGATTAGCCCGTATGAACAGAATTTGAGCGATGAACTTTATGAGCAGAAAAAATATGAGTTTATGAATATAGATACTTTGGAAAAGCTTTTGGCGCAAGAGATAGATAATGACACGCTGCTGATGAGTTTGAAACTCTCAAATGATAAAGCGAGACTTAAAAGTTTTTTGCAAAACAGCTGTATTGACGATGCGCTTTTTTTTAAACTTTTAAAAATGTACTCTTTTGGGAATGAAGATTTTTTTGAAAATGATGATAATCGTGATATCTCAGCTGCGCTCATTGGCAGATTTTATGAAAATATAGAGAGAAACCACAATGTACAGTATGCAACAACGGGAATTTATCATCTTATAGCGCAAACAGATAATGAGCAGCTTTTAGAAGCAATTGCGTTACTTGAACCAACGAAAAAGCATCCAAAAATTATAAAAGCACTTGCGTTACATGTAAAGATACCAAAAAGTGTGCAAAAAATGTTTTTAAAAAAGGGTGATGCCGCGGTACAAGAGGCAATGGCTTATAATGCTAATTTGGATAAAAGCATAGTGCGTGAGTTGATAAAAAATGAAAGCTTAGCAGCTATTGTGGCGCAAAATATCACACTCGATGATGAACTGTTTGGGCTTTTGTCTGCATATAAAACTTTTTTGGCAGCAAATGAAACACTCAGCGAGGCAATGCAGCAGAAACTTTTCGCGCTTAATGATGAGTCGTTACACCTTGCTTTAGCGGCAAACAGAGGTTTACATGTAAGTACATGTAAGCTCTTATTACATGTAAAAAGTAAGGAAATAAACAAGATCTTGTATACAAACCCCGCAACTCCGACGGAAATTTTACAAAATGCCTACAAAGAGGGCAGATACAATGAAGAGCTGAGTTCAAACAGCGCGACACCGCAGACTATTTTAGAAGAACTTTCTACAAGTGACGATGAAAAAATATTGTATAATCTGGCAAAAAATGAAAATACGCCTCTTGAGGTTTTATATCAGCTACAGCTTGACAGCAGGTTTGAGCGAGCCGTAAAAACAAATGAAGCATTTGGTAAACATATACAGAGTCAAAATATAGGATGGTTAGTATGAGAGCAGGAGAATTAAGTCAGGCACTGCAGGCATTGGTGCTGCAAAAAGTGCCGACATTTCTTTGGGGTGCGCCGGGTATTGGAAAGTCTTCTATCGTCAAGCAAATTGCGCAGGAAAATGATTTGGATTTTATAGATTTACGTTTGGCTCTGATGGATCCGACGGATTTAAAAGGTATTCCTTTTTATGATAAAGAGTCACATACTGCACTCTGGGCACCTCCTGCTTTTTTACCGCGTGAGGGCAAAGGCATACTCTTTTTGGATGAGCTTAACTCCGCAGCTCCAGCCGTGCAGTCTTCAGCCTATCAGTTGATTCTTGACAGGCGTGTGGGTGAGTATGAATTGCCTGAGGGTTGGGCTATTGTCGCTGCTGGAAATCGTGAGGGCGACAGAGGTGTAACCTATAGAATGCCGGCGCCTTTGGCAAACCGATTTGTGCACTTTGAGCTTGAAGTGAGTGTGGATGATTGGCGGGAATGGGCGTATAAATATGGGCTTGACAGCAGAATTATTGCCTACATAAGTTATAAAAATGAGCATCTTTTTACCTTTGATGCAAAAAATGAGAGTAAAAGTTTTGCAACACCGAGAAGTTGGGAATATGTCGGCAATATTTTAAAAGCTTCTATTGCACCTGCACTGCTTTTAGAAACTGTAAGTGGTGCGGTAGGACGGGATGTCGCTGTTTCATTTTTGAGTTTTTTAAAGGTGATGGACAAGCTCCCTGATATACAAAAGATACTTACGGCAGAAGAATTTGCATACAGCGATGAGGTCGATGTTTTATATGCTTTGAGTTCAGGTCTTGTGAGTCACTATCTGCAAAATCCAAGAGAAGAGCAGCTTGAGAATTTACTGCGATATACACTTGAACTACAGGGAGAATTTGCCGTGATGATAGCACAGGATTTACAGCGTGCAGGCATTATCAT
>CAZDEM010000003.1:2026-24941 GCA_964504315.1 uncultured Sulfurimonas sp. | reverse complement strand
TTTTTGCTTTTTTTGCCCAAGAATCTTTCAGACCGACAATTTTATTAAACACAGGGTTCTCGTCACTGTAATCAATTGGGTCGGCATAAAAATACCCTTGCCGCTCGAACTGAAATCTTTCATCCGGTTTTTCCATTATGACAGCAGGTTCAATAAATGCGTTTTTAATGATTTGTAAAGAATTTGGATTGAGATCTTCGATTCCCTCAGGTGCTTCATTTTTAAAGAGTCTGTCATACAGTCGTATTTCTACCTTTTTGGCATCTGCAGCGCTTACCCATTGAATCGCACTTTTTACTTTTATGCCACTTGTATCTTCTGCTCCACTTTTAGACTCAGGATAGTACTCAGCTTTTATTTCTGTAATATTTCCATTGTCATCTTTGATTATATCTTTACAGCTAATAATATAACCATGTCTCAGCCTGACCGGTTGCTCAGGTGTAAGACGGAAGTAACCTTTTGGAGGGTTCTCTTCAAAGTCTGCTCTTTCAATATAAAGCTCTTTTCTAAAAGGTATCTTTCTTGAACCTTCTTTTGGTACATCATGTGGATAGTATGGAGCGTCAATCTCTTCAGAACCTTCATAATTTTCAATAGTTACTTTGATTGGATCAAGCACACACATAACACGAGGTACTTTTGGATTTAAATCATCTCTTATACAAAATTCAAGTTGTGCAACATCAACCACAGAGTTTGCTTTTGCTATACCGATCTGATCACAAAAATTTAAAATGGACTCCGGTGTATAGCCTCTTCTTCTGTACCCTGCAATAGTAGGAAGACGAGGATCATCCCATCCGTTTACATATTTACCTTCAACAAGTTCTAAAAGTTTTCTTTTGCTCATAACTGTATAGTTGATATTGAGTCGTGCAAATTCATACTGATAAGGACGAGGTGGTTTTAACTCAAGAGTATAGAGTACCCAGTTATAAATATCACGGTTATTTTCAAACTCTAGTGTACAAATTGAGTGTGTGACTCCCTCTATATAATCAGACAGACAATGTGCAAAATCATACATTGGGTAGATTGACCATTCATCTCCTGCTCTGAAGTGATGAGCGTGTCTAATACGATATAAAAGAGGATCTCTCATTTTCATATTGGCTGCACTCATGTCTATTTTTGCTCTTAGAACATGTTGACCATCTTGAAATTCACCTTTTTTCATCCTCTCAAAAAGATCTAAATTCTCTTCAACACTACGCTGGGCATACTTACTGCGTTTTCCCGGCTCGGTAACAGTGCCTCGGTATTCGCGTATTTCGTCTTCTGTTAAACTGTCAACATAAGCTTTGCCCATTTTGATAAGTTTAACAGCATAATCATGTATCTGAGAAAAATAATCAGAAGTAAAATATAGATTATCACCCCAGTCAAACCCAAGCCATTTTACTGCATCTTCAAGAGCTTGGACATATCTTGTATCTTCTTTTGTCGGGTTTGTATCATCCATTCTTAGATTACAGTGACCGTTATAATCACGTGCAATACCAAAATTTATAGATATAGACTTGGCATGTCCAATATGAGGAAAACCGTTCGGTTCCGGTGGAAATCTTGTAACTATCTCTTTATATTTATCTGCTTTTAAATCATTTTCAACTATCGTACGTAAAAAATCTTTTTTCTTATTCATTGTTATTAAACCTTCTATCTGTTAGAGAAAGTATTTTACCCAACAAGAGCTTATAATTAATCAAAATTTTGTTAAAATTACAAAAAAATTACCTAGGAATATTAATGCTAAGATTTGCATCCAGCCCTACTGGTGATATGCATATAGATGACCTAAGAGTTGCCCTCTTAAACTATATTGTATCACAACAAAAAAATGAAAATTTAATTGTCCGTATAGAAGATATGGACAAAGAGAGAAATATAGAAGGCAAAGACCAGGAAATACTGGATATTTTAGGACTTTTTGGCATTGAGTACTCTCAAGTTATTTATCAAAGTCAAAATTTTCGTTTTCATTCAGCTATGGCATTACAACTTTTACATGAAAAAAAAGCTTTTGCCTGTTTTTGCTCCGATGCATGGCTGCAAAAAAAGCGTGATGAAGCGAAGGAAGCTAAAAAAGCCTATTGTTACGATGATGCATGCAGAAACCTCCCGCCGGAGCTTGTAATAGACAACACTGCTCCTTTTACCGTTAGAATAGCCCGTCCTGATAAGCCTGTTATTATTCACGATCATATTCAAGGTGAAATCAGTTTTGACCCTGATGCCGTTGACAGTTTTATTATAATGAGACAAGATAAAACGCCTACATACAATTTTGCCTGTGCTGTTGATGATATGCTGAGTGATATTTCTATTGTTATTCGCGGTGAAGACCATATGAGTAACACTCCAAAACAAGAGCATATAAGAAATCAGCTTGGATATGATAAAACAATAGAATATGCACATTTACCTATTATCTTAAATGATGATACATTAAGTGTAAAACGGCTTTTAGAAGAAGGTTATTTGCCTGAGGCTATCTCAAATTATTTAATATTAATCACAAACAAGCCTCCCAAAGAGATCTTTACTATCAAAGAAGCGATAGAATGGTTTGATTTAGACAAAATTTCAAAAAGCCCTGCCCGCTTTGACTTAGATATGCTTAAACATATTAACAAAGAACATTTAAAAAATCTTGATGCAACAGAATTATCGCGTTACGTGGGTTTTGCTGATGCAGAGATAGGCGAACTTGCACGTATTTATCTGGAAGAAGCAGGTACAACAAAAGAACTTAAGGAAAAAGTTGCACCGATTTTTGCAAAAAGATATATTCCCCAAGAGTTTACAGAGCAAACTGCGCTTATGGCAAAAACAATTAAAGATGCACCCTATTTTGAAGAATATGAGGATTTCAAAAATTATATATTGAAAGAAACAGGACTGAAGGGCAAAAACTTTTCTAAACCCCTTCGCATTTTACTTACAAATGCTGAGCATGGACCGGATATTTCAGAAGTATATAAATATCTTAAAAACTATATTAAGGAGATTGTCAAATGAGTGCATTAGTTGAAATTACACAAGGAATCGGCGGAATTTTCATAGGACTGATAAATGTCTATATTTGGGTGATTATTATAGCAGCACTGCTTAGTTTTGTGAACCCTGACCCATATAATCCTATTGTTCAGTTTCTTTACAGAGTCACAAACCCGGCATATGTGTTTGTGAGAAAGTTTATGCGAACAGACCTTAATGGTCTGGATTTTGCACCGCTGATTATTATTATAGCCTTACAAGTACTTATAGTTATTATTCGATCTATACTGTATTAAATTACCGGTCTTGCTTAAAGACCAATGCCGCGGAACTTTTTCCGATTTGAACCTTCAAGTTCAAAGTTCCCTGCTGCTTTGCAAAACCGACAAGATAATACTTATTCCATTTTGACTTAAATGAAGTCAGTGCTGTAAACTCATTTTGGGCAGATAACTCTTCCGCTAAAAGTGCAGGCATACCATTTAAAGAGAAGTTTATTGCATCATTTTTGTCTTTAGCGTACAGATATACATAAAAATATTCATGATCACTATATAGTTTTGGATCTATTTTGTTTAAATATACAGCTGTGATAATACCGACAACTTCAGCTTTTTCATTAATAACTTTACTACTCTGAATATTATCTTCAGCGAGCTCTTGAGACTCTGATATGTGAAACCTTTCAAAAGCATTTTTTTGTGCACATCCCCAAAAAGTTATCATTAATAATAATATTGGTAATAAAAATTTCATTTTCAGCCCTATTTTTTAAAAGAATTATATCTTATTAAACTCTTCTTTTGTATAATAGCCTAAAATTTAAAAAGAAGTCATACATTGAAAAAAAGATTAGCAGTAGCATTTACAGGGCCATCTAACAGCGGTAAAACTACTTTGATATTAAAAGTGGCTAGAAAACTGATACATGAGCATCATTTGGAAGTAGCCATCATCAAACATGATCCAAAAGATAAAGCCAGATTTGATGTTGAGGGTAAAGACAGTTACAAGTTTAGCGACACCGGTGCAGAAGTTATTGTTACTTCTCCAAACAGAACAACATATTTTTCACATCGCCATGCCGAGCTCGATGAAATGATACGCATGTTTCACAGCTTTGATATTTTACTCGTTGAAGGTTTGAAAAATTTACCTCTGCCCCGCATAAGTATATTTAGAAACAGTATTGACGAAGATTACTTTCCTTATATGGATGCTCTGGCCGTTGATGAAAGTGTAGACATTAATACATATACCTTGCCCAAGGATGTGGATGTCTTAAATTTAAACTCTACGGATGATGTTATATCGTGGATACTGAAAAATGCAAAAAAAGTTTAAAAAGGAATATAAATGAGAGATATATTTGACGCAATTCAAAAAAGTGCAAAAAGAATTAAAGAGGCAATAGACGTAAAGGACATCGGCTATTCACAGCAGGAAAACAGTTCGGGAGAAACGCAACTCGAGCTTGATATTAAATGTGACATGATAATTGAGGAAGAATTTTCCAAGGTTTCTTCTATTCATACAATAGCCAGTGAAGAAAAGGAGCACGAAGAACTTTTACATGAAGAAGGAAAATACTTCATAGCTTACGATCCGCTTGACGGTTCATCATTAATTGATGTAAATCTTAGCGTAGGTTCAATTTTTGGTATTTATGAAGGTGCTTTTGGGACGGAAAAAATGGTAGCTGCATGTTATGTAGTATATGGTCCGCGAGTTGAAATGGTCTTTGCTCAAAACAAAACAAAACTTTATCTTTTACAGGCCGGAGAGTTTGAATTTGTCAAAGAAATCAGACTTGGTGAAAAAGGCAAGCTTATGGCTCCAGGTGGAACACAACAAAACTGGGAAAAATACCATAAAGCTATGATAGACGGCTTTTTTGCTGAAGGCTATCGTCTTCGATATTCCGGAGGTATGGTACCTGACTTACACCAGATTCTTCTTAAAGGCGGTGGACTCTTCAGTTACCCTGCTACAAGTGATAAACCAAATGGCAAGCTTCGCCGTCTTTTTGAAGTTTTTCCTTTTGCGTTTGTATATAAAACATCTGGTGGCGAAGCAATCGATGGTAAAAATGAGCTTATGAGTCTTGGTCATGCACATATTCATGACACTTCTCCATGTTTCTTTGGTTCAAAATATGAAGTTGACAGAGTCAAAGAGGTATATGCAAAGAATGCATGAGAAGCCAAAAGATAAGTTTGAATTATATCTTGATGAGATGATACAAAAAGTTCAAGCGTGTCAAGAACAAAAAAGCCATAAAAGCTGTAGCGCATGCGAACACTATTTTGGTTGTGAATTGCGAGATGAATATATCAAAGCCGTTTATAACAGTATGTCAAAAGGCGAAACAGGCGGATTTGAATTTTAATACTATTGGCAATATAAAACATTTTAGATAAAATACATTAAATATTTAACAGGACAAAAAATTGAGTAAATACATAACAACACCCATATACTATGTAAACGGAGAGGCTCATATCGGGCATGCATATACAACTTTTATAGCTGATACGGTTGCACGATATGAGAGACTAAAAGGTGAGGATACTTTCTTTTTAACAGGAACGGATGAACATGGGCAAAAAATAGAAGAGTCCGCAGAAAAAGCCGGTAAACCTACACAAGAGTTTGCAGATGAAATCAGTGCAACTTTTAAAAATCTTTGGGATGAATTTGGTATCAGTTATGATAAATTTATACGTACAACCGATGAAGACCATAAAAAAGGTGTGCAAAAAGCTTTTGAAGTTATGTATGCAAAAGGCGATATTTATAAAGATTTTTACGAAGGTCACTATTGTGTGAGTTGTGAAACATTTTTTCCGGAAACGCAACTTATAGATGGTGAATTTTGTCCTGACTGCGGAAGAGCTACAAGTGTAGTAAAAGAAGAGAGCTATTTTTTCAAACTTTCCAACTATGAAGACAAACTGTTAGAGCATTATGCAAATCATCCTGATTTTATTATGCCCCGCTCGCGCGCAAATGAAGTTGTAAGCTTTGTAAAAGGTGGTCTTCGCGACCTTTCTGTTACACGTACATCATTTAGCTGGGGTGTAAAAATGCCCAAAAGTATTGGGGATGACAAGCATGTTATGTATGTTTGGCTTGATGCACTTTTAAACTATATAACAGCTCTTGGATACGGCAGTGATGAAGCAAAAATGAACTATTGGCCGGCAGATATACACTTTGTCGGCAAAGATATACTTCGTTTTCATGCTATTTACTGGCCTGCATTTTTAATGAGTCTTGACTTGCCATTGCCAAAACATATCGGTGCGCATGGATGGTGGACAAGAGATGGTGAAAAAATGAGTAAATCTAAAGGGAATGTTGTCTCTCCAAAAGAGGTAGCAGACGCTTATGGTGTTGAAAATTTAAGATACTTTATGCTCAGAGAAGTTCCTTTTGGACAAGACGGTGATTTTTCCCAAAGAGCATTTATAGATAGAATTAACTCGGAACTCTCTAATGATTTGGGGAATCTTCTTAATCGTATCATTGGTATGAGCGGAAAATATTCTGATTTTGAGATAGACAGTGTTGATGTAGAGAAATATCATGCTAAAGAAATTACTCAAATGAATACTGTATTAGACTCTCTTGATTCATTTTTAGAAAATTTACAGCCACATAGATACCTTGAAGAGTTATGGAAACTTTTTTCAATCGGTAATGGTGTTATACAAGAGGATGAACCATGGGTTAAGATGAAAAATGGAAAAAAAGATGAGGCTCTTGCAACTGTTGCTGTTGTTGCAAACATCTTGGCAAAAGCAGCTGTCATGCTGCACCCTGTTATGCCAAACACAACGAACATTATTGCCGATGCACTTTCTTTTGAAATAAATAATGCAAGCTACAAAGAGCTTATTATTGATAAAAAGCTATTAAAATTATTTAATATCAAAAAAGTTCCGCCTCTCTTTCCTCGTGTTGAAGAGCCTTTAATGCAAGAAGCTCCAAAAGCTGAACCTGAAACAATAAAAGAAGAACAAAACTCTAACAACAAAGAAAAAAAGACAAAAAAAGAAGATGACAATCTCATAGAAATTGGTCAATTTTTTGAAACATCTTTAAAAGTTGGGACAGTTGTTGCAGCCGAAGAAGTACCAAAAAGTAAAAAACTTTTAAAACTGCAGGTTGATTTGGGCGAAGAAAGTCCAAGACAGGTGGTTGCTGGTATTAAAGAGTTTTATTCTCCTGATGATTTAATGAATACTCAGGTATGTGTCGTAGCGAACCTAAAACCTGCCAAACTTATGGGCATGATGAGTGAAGGAATGCTTCTTGCTGCTAAAGATGAAGACGGTTTATGTTTAATAAGACCCGAAAAACCTAAAAAAGCAGGTACACCTATTGGATGAGACTTGAAAATACTCTAGCACTTACACATGGAAAGTTGATAAACACTCCTTTTGTAAATAGTTTTAATAACATTGTTTTTGATGCAAAAGCTGTAAGAAGAGGTGATCTTTTTATTGCATTTGATGAAAGCGCTATAGAAGATGCCATTTTTAATGGTGCATACGGTGTTGTATTTGATAAACCTACACAAATAACAGACAGTGAGATAGCCTGGATACAAGTCAAAAATCTTGAAGACGCCCTAAAACGTCTTCTGCGTTTTGAACTTATTAATAAAGAGATATCAGTATATGCCTGTGATGAAATCATACTCAAACTTGCTTTGCAAGTTGTTACAGAACCAAATTTTATTGCTTTAGACGGTGATATAAAATCTATTTTTAAAGAGCTGTCGGATGTACAAAACGGTTCTACCGTCCTGTTCAGTCCTACTCTGACTTCCACGGATTTGTTTACAAATATTAAAGAACTGCCAAAAAATAAGGCACAAAATATAAATATTATTGAACAGACTCTTTTTGAAACATCTTTTATATATGACAATATATTTTATGAAAGGCAACTTGTTTCGCCATTTTTTATGCCCTATCTTGAACAGCTGCTTTATTTGTTTAAAATTTTAAAAATTAATTTCAGATTGAGAAAATTTACACCGATAGACCATTTTGAAGCAGTTTTTACAAACAAAAATTTTGAAATAAAAGATTTTGGTACCAGTGATAAGGTATTAATATTTGAAAAAAGCACCTCTTTAATAGAAAATGAAATAAGCTTTTTACAAAAACAGGCTACATGGGCAAAGATTATTTATATTATTCCCTTTACATGTAAACAGTCACTCGATGCAGGCATTTTAGAACATGAAAATATTTTTATTTATAAAAACAAAGATGAAATAAGAAATATCTTGCAATCAAGTAATTTTCATTTTGCCCTCATTGTTGGTGCAGATAAAACTTTATTGGAAAAACCTTTAGCCAGACAGACACAATTAACTTTGGATTTTTAACAAACAAGACCATAAGGACAAATAGATGAATCGTAGAGATTTTTTAAGCACGGCAACTGTTGCTTCTGCTGCCATAGCTCTCAATGGCTGTAATGAAGGCAATCATGTTGCAATAGACTATTCAAAACATCCTAAAAAACATGCTGATGCAAAGCAAGTGAATATCAACAGAAATAAAAAAACAGTCATTAAACTTGCTACAAGCTGGCCGGCACATTTTCCTATTATGGGTACTGGTGTTGAAAAATTTGCGGCACGCATAAAAGCGATTAGTGGTGGATCTTTAGAGATAAAAATTTATCCAAAAAATGTACTTGTACCCGCTTTGGCAGTTTTTGATGCATGCTCTAGCGGTCAAATTGATGCTTTTCATTCTGGACCATACTACTGGAAAGGAAAAAACTCTGCCTTTTCACTTTACAGTGGTATTCCTTTTGGCTTCACAGCCGAAGAAGTGAATTCATGGATGCTTTACGGAGGTGGCATGGATTTATGGAGAGAACAGTACGCACAATACAATCTTCATCCATTCTTGGGTGGCAATACAAATATTCAAATGGGTGGATGGTTTAGAAAACCTATTAACTCTTTAGCAGATATGCAAGGTTTAAAAATGCGAATTCCCGGCCTTGGAGGAGAAGTTTTTTCAAGGATGGGAGTCAATCCTATACTTTTACCTGCCGGAGAAATTTACACTTCGTTAGAGCGCGGAGTAATAGATGCTACTGAATGGGTTGGACCTGCACTTGACATCAAAATGGGATTTTATAAAGTTGCGCCCTACTATTACTCAGGATGGCATGAACCAGGTTCAGTGCTTGAATTGACATTTAATAAACACGCATGGAGTAAGTTAGCGGGCGAACATCAGGCAATGATTGAAGTTGCTTCTAGTGAAATGAATGCAAATATGGCAACCCAGTTTCATCATGACAATATATATGCCCTGCAAAAACTCAAAAGTTTAGATGTAAAACTTGCAAAATTTCCAGATGATGTCACACAGGCCGGTAAAAAAGCACTGCATGAAGTTATAGATGATTTAAGTGCCAAAAACAGTGATTTTGCAAAAGTTTACGCATCTATAAAGACACATTTAAACCTCTCAAAAGAGTGGAGTGATGCAAGTCTGGGTTATTTTTTAAATATCAGATAATTTAGGCTCTTTATTTGCTTAAAGATAGTAGTATTTCAAAAAATCATCTAAAGAGATTATATTGAAAAAATTACTGTTTTTAACTTTTTTTCTATCAACATTAGCTTCTGCATCTTTTGAAGGCAGGCTTGTTGATGCAAACACATCACAGCCAATCAATGCTGCGATTATCAGTGATTCTTCTTTCTCAATAAAAAGTGATGAAAACGGCTCTTTTTTTATAGACTCTAAAGAAAAGACATATCATATTAAAGCGTACGGATACAGACCCTATACGTTTTCATCGGATTTAAATGCAACTACTATAAAACTTATTCCCATTACAGTAAAAGCGCTTTATCTCACTTTTTGGGGAGCAAGCAATAATTCAGGGACCTTAAAAAAAATACTTAAACTCATAGATGAAACCCAGGCAAATGCACTTGTTGTCGATGTAAAAAATGAATATGGCTCAACATCATTCTGGACAGGATTTAAGCAGGCAAACAGCTATGGTGCCTACAAAAAACGCACAAACAGAGATATTAAAAAATTCATGAAAATTATGAAAGAAAGAAATATTTATACTATTGCCAGAATCGTTACCTTTAAAGATGAACTTCAGGCATCCAATAATGTTGATTATGCTATAAAAAGAGACAGCAATAACAGCATATGGAGAAATCATGACAATATGGCCTGGGTTGATCCGTTTGATAAGCGCTCACATAATTACGCAATATCTATCGCCGAAGAAGCGGCAAAAGTCGGTTATGATGAAATTAACTTTGACTATATCAGATTTCCGGCAAAAAAGGGTCTTAGCTTTTCAAAACAGTGCAATCAGCCTAATCGTACAAAAGCCATCGAAACTTTTTTAGACCAAGCGCAAAAAAGACTAAGAAAATACGGTGTATTCATATCTGTTGATACATATGGTAATATCTGCTGGTCAAAAGATGACAATGGCATTGGTCAAACTGTTTCTTCTTTGGCAGCGCATGCTGATTATCTTTGTCCTATGCTCTATCCGTCTGGTTTTTCAAGTGGCTCATTTTATTTTAAATACCCTGCTGAACATCCTTATGCTGTTATTTATAGAAGTATAAAAAAGATTCAAGACAGAATACCAAGCAACAGAGTAAGACCATGGCTGCAATACTTTAAAGACTATACACATACAAAAAAAGAGTATAAAAGAAAAGAGATTCAAGAACAGATAAAAGCAGCCCAAGACATAGGCTCAAACGGATGGATGCTTTGGTCTCCTTCAAGTAAATATCATAAAAATTATTTACGCAGGTAAGCGGATATCTTTTAATCTTTTTCTGAGAGTTTTTGAATGAGGCAAATACGCTTCAACCAGTTCGTGAAAACGTTTTGAATGGTTCATGTGCACAAGGTGTGCAAGCTCGTGAACTACTACATAATCAACAAGTTCTTTTTGGACTTTCATCAGTTGCGTATTCAGCGTGATTTCTTTTGAAGAACTACAACTCCCCCACCTGCTTTTCATCTTTCTAAATTTTAAAACCTTATAATCCAAATTCATTATATTTGCAAAGTATTGCACTCTTTGAGGCAGATATTCATGCGAAATATATTTATAAAAATCATTATAAGCAGACAAAACTCTCTTTGGCTCACAAGTACGCAGACTATGGAGTTTAACTCGCAGATACTCCGCCTCATTGCTGTCTATGCTATAAATTTCGCCAAATATCATGACTTCATCCTCCAAATTTACCTGTGGTTGCTGATTAAGAGAATTTTTATAAAGCTGTTTTCTAATCCACAGCTCTTTTGCATGAAAAAAATCCACTGCGTAGTGTTCTTGCTTATATGGTGTTTTTATAACTATGCTTGAGTCATGATTTACTTTAATATAACTATGTTTGAGTTTTGGAGCATACACTAACTCTGCACTTAACTCTTTACATGTAATGGTTTTATTCATAAGGAATCGGATCAGTCACACCTGCTGTTTCAAAGCCATTTAGGCGAAGTCTGCAGCTGTCACAAATACCGCAGGCTTTCTCTTCATTTTTATAACAGCTCCATGTTAATTCCAACGGAACATTTAACTTCAATGCTTCTTGAACTATTTGAGATTTTTTGAGATGTACCAAAGGCATTTTTATTTCTATATTTGTCTCTTCTTTTGTCCCTAGATTAATAGCATTTTGCATCGCTTTTATATACTCTTCCCTGCAATCAGGATAACCACTGCTGTCTTCTTCAACTACACCAATGCTTATGAGTTGTGCGCCCTCTTTTTCTGCAATTGCTGCTGCCATTGACAAAAATATACCGTTTCTAAAAGGTACATAGGTTACGGGCACACCCTCTTCTATGCCTTGAGTCGGGACTTCTATTGTTTTATCAGTCAATGCAGAGGCGCCCAGTTGCTTAAAAAAATCCAAATCTAAAATATATTTTTGCTTTACATGTAAACTTGTACATATATTCTCAAAACATTCAAGTTCTTTTGTTTGTGTTCTTTGGTCATAATTAAAGTGAACTGCTATTATTTCATAACCCTCATTTTTCATGATGTACGCACTCAGAGTAGAGTCCATACCCCCACTCATGATACATACGGCTTTTTTATTTGTTTTATTTTCTTTTTTCATGATAAAATTTTACCATAACTAAAGATTTTTTTTAATCTTAAGTAAAAGAATTTGGTTATATACTTTGTAATCAAGATACTAAGGAGACAATTATGGAAGTATCATCTTCAACACAAAGTTCATCCGGTGGCGTAGGACAAGTTGACATTCTGAAAAAAGCACAAGATGTTCAGGCTCAGCAAGTACTTAAAGTATTAGAGAGTGCTCAAGAACAATCACAAGAAATAACTGCACAAAAAACAGGTGTAGGAAAAAATATAAACATTACAGGTTAAATTCTTCCTCTTGCTTGGCAGATGATTTCACATCTGCTATAATTCCACTTATGATAGATATTGACAATAAAACTTCATTTGAAGTGAACAACACATTACTCCAAAAAATTGCCTCAAGCTTAACAGACAAAGATATTGAACTTGTTGTTACTACAAACGATGAAATACAAAAAATCAACAAAGAATACAGAAATATTGATAAGCCGACTGATGTACTTAGTTTTCCTTATGAAGAGATGCCTATGAGTCCGCTTGGAAGCATTGTTGTGTCACAAGATTTAGTTATTGCAAAAGCTAAAGAGTTAGGTCATACACAAGAGGATGAATTTACACTACTTTTTATACACGGACTTTTACACCTACTCGGATATGATCATGAAATTGATAATGGCCAAATGCGACAGGAAGAAGAGAGACTTATAAATGAATTTAAGCTTCCTAAGAGTTTAATAGTCAGAACACAAGGATAGTAATGGATTACGTTATATTTATAGCCGCAATGGCTGCTTTGATTTACGGAGCTGATTTTATCATTAAAGAGTCAGAAAGAATCGCTCTTCATTTTAATATTTCACATTTTGTTATTGGTGCGACTTTGGTGGCTTTTGGAACATCCCTGCCGGAAATGGCAGCTTCAATGGTGGCATCGGCACACGGAAAAAGCGATATGGCAGTTGCCAATGTTGTTGGTAGTGTCATTTTTAATATTACTTTGGTTTTGGGTGTCGTTTTCATGATAGCAAAATCAATGAACCCAGATAGAGACCTTTTTTCCAAAGACAGTGCCTGGGTTATAGTGCCTTTAGTTATCTTTTTTATTATGGCACTTGATGGAAAGATCAGCCGTATTGACGGTGCTTTATTCTTACTCATGATGGTTTCTTATCTTATATTTTTATTTGGCAGTAACAAAGAAGAGCTGGAAATTGAAATTGACGAAGAACTGGAAAAAGAAAAGTTTAACTGGTCTAAAAGTATTGTATTACTCGGAATCGGTTTTATTTTAACAATTGGCGGAGCAAATTTCGTTGTTGAAAGCGGTACAAATATTGCAAGAAGCTTACATGTAAGCGAATGGATTATCGGTCTGTTCTTAATCTCTTTAGGCACATCTTTACCGGAACTTGTAGTTTCACTCGTGGCTGTAAAAAAAGGCCATGCGGAGATGAGCATAGGAAATATCATAGGCTCAAATGTAGCCAATTTTTCTATGGTTTTAGGCGGTGCAGCGCTTTTAAATCCACTCAGCGTAAACCTTGCAGCTACAAAATTTGATATGCTAATTTTAGCGGCAGCATCAATCGCATTGCTTTTTGTCTTGGCAAACAAACTTTACAATAAAGCCGGTGGTATATTTCTTCTTACGATTTTAGCTCTTTTTATTCAAAACGCGTTTGCTTAAAAGCTACTTTTTCTTTATATAACCAAGTTCCAAGAGCTTGTTGTATATCTTTGAAACAATAGAACCAGCTGCGTGACCGCCATGCCCTCCATGTTCAACCATAACCGTCACAACATATTGAGGATGCTTATATGGTCCATATGTAGTAAACCATGCATGTGATCTTTTATAATAGGAAAGCTCATGCTCCTGCTTTCTTTTTTTAATATCCTGCTTTATCCCGATAACCTGTGCCGTACCTGTTTTACCGGCTAACACGATCTTTGAATGTAAATAATGAGTAGCAGTTCCATGAGGAGAGTTACATACTTCATACATCGCTTTTTGAATGATAGGAAGTTTTTTCAACTCTACAGAATTAAGTACATTCGTATAAGTAATTTTATGTTTTTCATCCCCAATCATTTGTACAAAATGTGGTGTAGGCAATTTTCCAGTTGCTATGAGTGCCGTTTCCCTTGCGATTTGTATAGGTGTGGTTAAAAAATCACCCTGTCCGATTGCCATATTTGCCGTTTCTCCGATACTCCATATTTTATGGTATTTTTTTAATTTCCACTCACGTGATGGTACAACTCCTATAAATTCATTTGGTAAATCCACACCTGTTTTTTCTCCAAAACCGTAGCGTTTGAGCCCTGCACTCATTTTTCTGTTTCCCAAAACAAGACTGCCTTTATAAAAATAGTCATCACAACTTTCCCGTATAGCTTTGGTAATATTTGTATGCCTATGCCCTTTTTTCTTCCAGCATCTAAAAATTCTTCCGCCTAGCTTTAAATTTGAACGACAATCAACACTCCAATGCTCATTTAAATCCGTACTTATATACAATAATCCTAAAAGAGGTTTAATTGTTGAGCCTGGAGGGTATAAACCATGTGTCATTTTATTGGTAAAAGGATGATCAAGACTTGATGAGAGCTTGTCATACATTTTGTATGTCATCCCTGAGACAAATATATTTAAATCATAATTTGGGTAACTTCCTGCAGCTAATATAGAACCGTCAACATTCATAATGATAATTGCGCCTACTTTACCTTCAAAAAGTTTAGAAATATACTTTTGCAACTCCATATCAAGATTGAGTTTTAGTTTTCTATCTTCATCAGGACTTTTATAACTCAACTCTTCTACTTCTTGGTTGTTTGCGTTTACTTTAATCTCTTTTTCTCCTGGAGTACCTTCCAGATAGGTATTGTAATATTTTTCAAGTCCTGTTTTTCCTGTATATCCTATGAGGTCAATTAAAGCATCATTCTTTACGTCTTTCTCATTTGCTCGTGCAACATAACCAATCATATGTGCAGCAATATTTTTGTATGGATAGTATCTTTTTGGTGCAGGAACAATTTTAATATTTTTTCTTAAATTGAGCATCGAGTAAACAGGCATCATCTTTTCATAAGGTATAAAATGCACAACATCTATAAAATCATGATTATAAAAAGAGTCTTTTTTCTTGTAATTTTTAATGATTTTTTCTTTATTCAACAAAGGGAAAGCTTTGAGTAAAAAAGCAATTTCATCATTAAATTCATTTTTATGTTTTTTCAACAGTAAATGAGGTGCCAGTTCTATCTTAAAACCAAGCTTATTAATTGCTATAGGTCGATTTTTCACATCTACTATTTCACCCCGTACTGGTGCAATCTGCTCATGTTTTATGGTGTTTTGCAGTGAAAGCCTTGAATAATAGCTGTTTGACTGAATGGCCAAAAAAAAGACACGCACAATTAATGCCAGCCAGATTGATATAAAAACAAAAATAATAAACTTTATTTTCATAACAGACTCACCAAAAAGAATTCAATTACTATATAGTATACTATATAGTAATTGATACTTGGTTGTGGCAATAAAAAAATATTTGACAGCAAAGTTAAAAATAAGAAAAAGCCTAGATAAATAAGTATAACCGTCACAGCGCGAATACATATAGCACAACTAGAGTTTTGAATAATTTTTGGCATAATAAATTTGTATACTATGTAAAAATAGACAACTGAACTTAAAAGAATATAGCCGTAATTTGCTTCAAAAACCACAAGACACAATACAATAAGAAAAATTGAAACAGTATCATTGTTGTCAAGTGCCCTGCTGAAGAGCACATATAATACTGCCAGCAGTGGCGGTAAAAATGGATAAATACTGCCCAGACTGTCATACAATACAAACAGTATTATATAAAGGAATGGGATTATAGGTTTTTGATGAGAGATACTTCGTTGCATATCGGAAAGTGTTTACATTTAATACAATCAGCCCAAATTTTATGTTCAGGGAGGGACTCTTTTGGTATTTCTACAAACCCGAGTCTTTCAAAAAAAGACTGCTTATAGGTTAAACTCAAAACTTTTTGAAGACAAAGTGTTTTGCCCTCATCCAATGCATAACTTACTAATGTTTCTCCTATTTTTTGCCCTCGAAAGCCTTCTTTTACAATGAGTGAACGTATTTCGCCAAGGTATTTTGTATGTATATGTAATGCTGTAAAACCAACAAGCTGCGCATCTGAAAAAGCCAAAGTATACGAACGGATATTTGTTGCAATTTCATCTTCACTTCGCTCTAAAATGACACCGCTTTGCACTTCAGGCAGCACTAATTCTCTCATTTTTTCAATATCAGAGAGTTTTGCTTTTACATAATTAATCTTCATCCACGCTCTCTTGTAAAATATCATAAATTACTTTGACGATTTTACTTATACCTCTTTTTTTTGCACTTGAGACCATTAGAGCATTCGGGAACTCTTTTCGAAGTGCATTTTGCTCTTTTTGGTTAAGCTTGTCTATTTTTGTAAATATCTGCAGTATATACTGATTTTCTCTGGCAGTTCTAAAGAGAAAATCACTCACGGAAGAGTCTATTTCCAAATGCGGGTGTCTGCAGTCTATAAGATGGATAAAAATTTTAATTTCTTCTCTGTTTGCAATATAGTCTGTCAAATTTTTTTCCCAGTCATGCTTGATAGATTTAGCAACTTTTGCATAACCAAAACCAGGTAAATCTACAAATTTGGAAATAATTTTTTCTGAAGAATCCCTATCTAAAAAAGTAACGTCAAAATAATTTATGAGCTTTGTTTTCCCCGGTGTTGAAGAAACTTTTGCCAGTCCTTTATGGTTTGTAAGTGCATTAAGCAGTGAGCTTTTCCCAACATTTGAGCGTGCCATAAACACTACTTCATTTTGTTCCTCAGATTCTGGTGCTGCACTGACATTCGGAGCCGATGTTATAAACTTTGCATCAACAATGTCTATCATTTTTTTTCCTTTTCATCTTTTATATCAAATATCATAATAACAGGCTCTTTTTCAATACCTTTTGCATAGGCCTTGCCGTCTATTGCCTGTAAAATCACTTCGTCACCGAAAATTTCTTTTTTGTCATCAAGTTGTTTCAGGTGTACATTGCCAAAAAAATGATACTCTTTTTTTAAAGGCAGATAGATGACTTTTTGGGCAACACCTCTATAGCGTGCTCCTTGCTCTGTCTGTATTTTAAAAGAGGCATCTCCTACCGCTACAAATTTTGTAGGCTTATTTTTTTTATCTGTATATACAGTCACTTTAGAAGCATTTAACTCATCATTGACTTTTTTGATTCTGACATGTCCGGTAAAAATTGAAATACCTTTGTTTTGATCTCCCTTAAACTCATCAGCTTTAATTTTAAGCTCTTGTGAGAAGAGTGCAGTTTGTAGTAAAAACGTTAGTATTAGCAGGTATTTCATTTATTTTCCCTCTTTTAGTTGATATTTGGCAATGACATTTTTAGAGTGAATTTTCTTAGAAATGTTATTGTATTTAATGTAATTTCCAATGACAATATTATCATTCAGGTAAGCAATGTATTTTGTATTACTTATCACATCTGCTGTTTTTTTATTGTACATTGCTTTTTTACTTTTAAAAGTAAGTCCGTCTTCTCGTACATAAACAACATGACCTGTTAACTTTACGATTTCATTTTTATATACACCAAAATCAGAAATCATATTGGCAATATATTTTTTTGAATTATCGGTATAGTCCATATCTTTAATTGTATATCTGTCGGCATATCTTGTGCCTGTACTGCCAAGCAGTATTGTAGTCAAACCTTCAGGGTTGAGCTCATACATAGTAAAATCACTCAACTCAAACAAAGGAACATCTTTAAAATGCTGTTTTTTTATGTCCATTGGTTTAAACATAAAAAATATTACCAATAAAATGCTGATAACAAAAGTTAAAAATATATTGATGTTAATAACTTACTCCTTACAGCCATACAGATAAAAATTCTTCTTTTTGATCATTTTCTTCGACCAAAATATCTATCATCTCTCTTACCGCACCGTTACCGCCACTTTTAGAGAGTACGGTATTGACAAGTTTTTTAATCTCATCATGCCCGTCACTCGGTGTAAAACTTCTGCCGGCAAGAGAAAGCATATTGTAATCATTCAAATCATCACCTATCACAGCAACCTCATAAAATTTCAGACCAAGTGACTCGACAATTTCTTTTATCACCTTGTATTTATCTCGTATGCCTTGGTGCAGATGTTGTACACCCAGTTCTTTGGCTCTTTTTTCAACTATAGGAGAATTTCTTCCTGTAATGATGGCTACATGGTTTCCTGTTTTTATCCAGGTTGTTATGCCTAAGCCGTCTTTTACGCTAAAATTTTTACTTTCAAATCCATCTGCTGAGTATATAAGTTTACCATCAGTTAAACAACCGTCAACATCCAAAACTATAAGTTTAATCATAAAACATCTTTTGTGCTTGGTATGCCGACTCTTTCGTTCTTCATAGTAGCACGTCTTATGGCAACGGCAACTGATTTAAACGCTGCTTCTATAATATGGTGTTTGTTTTTCCCGCGACATTCTATAATGTGCATGCTGATTCGCGCATTGAGAACAAATGCACGAAAAAACTCTTCGACAAGTTCAGTATCAAACTGCCCTACTTTTCCGCTGACATTAAGCTCATATACCAGAAAAGGACGATTACTTAAATCTAAATCACAAGAGACACATGCTTCATCCATGACAATATTTGCACTTCCGAAACGCTCCATATTTTTTACAGGGTAAATCGCCTGTGCAAGCAGCGAACCCAAAACAATTCCGACATCTTCAACACTGTGGTGATCATCAATATGTGTATCACCTTTACATGTAATGTCTAAATCAATTAAAGAGTGCTTGGAAAAACTCTCCAGCATATGGTCTAAAAAGCCCACACCCGTATCTATATTACTCTTTCCCGTGCCATTTATATCGAGTGCCACTGTAATATCTGTCTCTTTGGTTGTTCTTGTTTTTGTTATCATTTTTAATCCTCTCTGACTATGAAGGCACCTTTAAATATGCCGTTTGCTTTATAATCTCTTGCTTCCTGCTCACTTTTGAAGCCTTTAAGCCAGACTTTAAACATTCTGCCGTTTGCACCTTGCATATCTTTAATGACTGTTGTGTATCCATCCGTATTGTTATATTTTTCTTGCGTCTTAATGGCACCGTCAATCTTTGAAAAAGATGCAATCTGCAGTGAAAACCCACTTATAGCAACACTCTTTGGCGATTTTTTCAACTGCCGTGTACTGGGAATTTTGCTTTTACCTTTTCCTGCAAATCCAAGTACTTCAAGTGTTACAGGAGCAGTTCCTGTACCTATCATGTTGATTTTTGATGCTGCAGCTTTTGAGAGATCTATAATTCTTGTAGAAACGAAAGGACCTCTGTCATTAATACGTACAACCGTACTTTTTCCGTTTCTTTTGTTTGTAACTTTAACGATTGTATTCATCGGCAGCGTTTTATGTGCAGCTGTCATATCCCACATATTGTATCTCTCACCGTTTGATGTAAACTTTCCATGAAAATTAGGACCGTACCAGCTTGCATTTCCTCGAAACCTGTCACCTACACTGACAATTGTCGGATAGTAACGTTTACCATGCACCACATAAGGACGCATCGTCGGATGTGAGTATTTTTTTTTGTCATATGTCGACCTGTACACACTTTTGTCATCACTGTAATAGGTCGGTTCAGAATATTTGTAATGTTTGTAGCCGCTGTAACTTCTCGTACTACATCCTGTCATAAATAAAACGCCGCCGATTACTAAAGCAAGAAATAATTTATTCATACAGTTTCAACCTCTCACCGACTCGAATTAAAGAGCCTTTAATGTTGTTTTGTGCGCGTATATTTCTTATGCTTATTTTATGCGTTCTGGCAATAGACTCTAAAGAATCTCCTCTTTTAACCATATAATAATATTTGCTTTGAAATTTTTGATGTCTACTTCTTTTTGCGATAGGAATGATTAATTTTTGTCTAATTCTCAAACGATTGCTTCGCAATTTGTTAAAATCTTTAATGACCTTGTATGAAACACCATATTTTTTGCCGATACGAGAAAGGTTGTCACCATTTCTCACTACATGCACCTTATAATAGTTCTGCATAGGCTCTTTGTAGTATTTTTGTTTGTACTCAGCAAGTTTAATATAGGGAATATAGACATCATAGCCTTTGGAATAAGGTGGAACAAAGTCATATTTCAGATGTCTGTTAAGCTTTTTCAGGTCTTTGAGCGGAATGTGAATCAGCTTTGAAAGTCGTGTTAATGACTCTCCTCTAGGCAGTTTAATCGTTGCAATGGAATAAGCATTAGCACGGTTTAAAAGGTACTCATACTCGCTGTGCAGCATATACTGCTCATCACTGCCTATAAGTGCCAACGCAACTATTTTTCGTATATAGTAACGGCTCTCTCTTGGGATATAATGCTTTCTTGCATCAAGCAGTACAGAAAGATCATCTGTTTTTGCTTTTCTGATTGCTTTGTTCAGCGCACCGCCACCGCAGTTATATGCGATGGCAGCCAAATACCACTTGCCAAATCTTTTATGAAGTGCTGAGAGATACTTTGCCGCTGCCTCGGTTGACTTGATTAAATCACGTCTTTCATCAACATACTCATCTATTTTCAAATGAAAAAGTTTTCCTGTTGCCGGCATAAACTGCCATAACCCGGCTGCTCTTTTGCGAGAGTAAGCTTTTGTATGAAAGTTTGATTCAGCCATAGCAAGATATAGAAATTCTTGAGGAACATTGTATTTTGAAAGAGTGCTTTTTATTGCAGGAATAAATAAATATGCCTCCTCCATCGCCTTGAAAAAGTGCTTATTTTTTGCAAGTGTTTTGGCTTTCATCTTGTTCATAATAGGATCATATAAAAATGAGGGTTCTATATCAAACGAGTCTAACAGTGCCAGCTCTTTATTATAATTTGACTCATACGTCAAATTAGCCATAAGTAATAACGGGAAACATAAGGTTAATATATATTTAATCATAGACAACTTTTTTAGTTTTAATTTTTTTAATGTATGCTATTTTATCTAAAATTGTATTAAAAAAAGTTGTATCCGATTTAATATTAAGAAATATGAAAGAGTTTCAGGGCATTTTCAGTCGTTAATTTCTCAATTTCATCTCTTGGAATTTCCAAAATTTCTGCCATTTTTTGTGCCACAAAAGTTGTATAAAGCGGTTCATTTCGCTCTCCGCGATGCGGTGTAGGAGTCAAATAAGGTCCGTCAGTTTCTATAATGAGTTTTTCTTTTGGTATTTTAGGCAGAATATTTACAAGTTTTTTAGCATTTTTAAATGTCAAAACACCGCCTATTCCAAAGTAAAAATTCTCATTTGCAAGACTCAACAGCTCATCATCTGCATTAAAGCAGTGCAATACACCGCCGATTTTACTTGCACCATGCTCTAAAAGTATCATTTTAGAATCATGTGAAGCGTTGCGAATATGGACTATCAAAGGTTTTTTATATTTTTTGGCAAACTCTATCTGTGCTATAAAAACTTTTGCCTGCGCTTCTTTCTCCTGTGCTTTTTCCTCATCACTGCCTTCAAGACGGAAATAATCCATTCCGCACTCACCGATAGCTACGCACTTTTCATGCCCTACATACTTTTCAAAATATGTTATGTCGAAACCTTCAATATCGTAAGGATGCACCCCGATAGCAAAGTATACATCATCATAATGCTCGGCAATACTTATAGCTTTTTCCAAAGTGCTCAAATCTGCTCCCGGAATGATAAAACGCTTCACTCCTCCCTCTCTGGCACGATTCAGCACTTCATCCAGGTCTTCATCATATCTTGCATCATCCAAATGTATATGTGTATCAATTATCATTTTTTTTCTTCTCTTTTTTTCTTTACATGTAATATGTTTCGTATCATCAAAAATATAAAAAACGCAGAAACTAAAACAGAACCGGCGGCTAAAAGCATATTGCCCGCATTATAAAAATTAAATGCTAAGAACAGCCCAATAATTGAAATCACGAAACACATGTACTCGCCTCCAACAACTCTTTTGCAAACTTTTTAGCCTCTTTTGAAATACTTTCACCACTTATTATTCTGGCTATTTCATCTACGCGTTCATCCATGCTAAGCTCTTTTGTTTTTGATATTTTACCATCTTTATAGACCAAAAAGTGCTGATCACCCATAGAAGTGAGCTGCGGTTGGTGCGAAATAACAAAAATCTGAAAATGTTTAGAGAGCTGTTTTAACACCTTTGCCACGCTCATAGACTCTTCACCACTGAGATTTGCATCTATCTCATCAAGCATCAGCACTCCGCCGTTACTGCTCATAAACTCTGATTTTAATGCTAAAACAGCTAAACGAAGCCTGTTAAACTCACCCGTACTTATTTTAGAAAGTTGTGTTTCATTAAGCTCAATCTCCAACTTATCTTGCCCATGTAGATCATAATTTACCTTGTCCATGTGGATTTTTGCATCTCTTAAATACAAACTGTTCAGGTAACTGTTCAAATCTTTAACAAATCCTGGTAAAGCTTTGGCTCGTAAAGCACTCAACTCCCCTGCAAGTTCTTTGACCTGTACAGAGAGTTTTTCATACCTTACATGTAAATCATTTTTTGCCACTTCTATGTTTTCATATTTTTGCAGCTCTAACTCTTTTTGTTTTTTATACTCCAGTGCTTCTT
>CAZDEM010000003.1:0-1926 GCA_964504315.1 uncultured Sulfurimonas sp. | reverse complement strand
TTTTCATATTTTTGCAGCTCTAACTCTTTTTGTTTTTTATACTCCAGTGCTTCTTCTATGCTGCCGTATCTGCGCTTGAGTCCACTTAGCTCTTCTATACGGTTAAGCACCTCTTCCACATCAACATCATCAAGCGCACTAAAACGCTCCTGCGCACTCTCTAAAATGCCTCGAAGCTCGTTCATAGCATCGTCAAAAAAACTGCTCTGCTCATCCAATGCTTCTAATGCAGAGGAAACCAAATGCTCATAATTGAAAATTTCACTCGCAGACTCTATACTGCCTAAAACTTTTTCTTTTTTAGATAGAGCTTTTTTTATTTGCAAAAGCTCTTCATCTTCTCCGGCAGTCGGATTAATGTCTTGTATTTTTTTGATTTCATATGCTGCAAACTCTTTTAGTTCAACTATTTTTCTCTCTTCTTCGGCTATTACATGTAACTCTTTTTTTATCTCTTGGTACTCTAAAAATACCTTTTGATAGTTCTCTTTTAACTTCGCAATTTTTTGAGACTTCGTCCCTGCTCTCTCATCTAAAATACTAAGCAGATTTTCATTTTCAAAATCACTAAAATCTTTCAAACTCAAATGCCTCAAATAATTTGACGCAACTAAAGAAATAGACTTTTTAGAAAGGCTTTGATTGTTTATAAAATAACGGGATTTTTCTTTTTTAATGTGCTTAAATACATTGATATCGTCATTATCTATGCCCGTACGCTCTTCATCAATATCCCATGTAACACAAGACTCGCACAAAGCAGCGTCACAAGAACCTCCACCCACAGAAGCCAAAATAGACTCCATAAGTATAGACTTCCCACTCCCGCTTGGTCCAGTAAAAACAACCAATCCGCTTTGCAGATTTAATTCTGTCTCTTTAAAACTCAAGTAATCTTTCAAGTAAAATCTTTCTATCATTTTTATGCCTTTTAAAAGTCTAACGGACTTATGAGTTTTGATTTGTTCATCTCAGAAACTACGTGCGTATAAATCATAGTTGTCTCAACTGATTTATGCCCAAGTAATTCTTGAATACTTCTTAAATCTATGCCTGCTTGCAGTAAATGAGTCGCATAAGAGTGTCTAAAAATATGCGAAGTCACACGCTTGTTTATGTTTGCTTTTTGTGCTGCTGCTTTTATATTTCTACCTAAAGTTTTTGGATGTATATGATGTCTTCTAATTGTATCACTTCTTGGGTCTTTTGAAACTTTAGTCATAGGAAAAAGATACTGCCATTTTGTTTCAAATTTTGCTTTTGGAGATTTTCTTTCATAAGCATGAGGCATATATACACAACCGTATCCGTCTTTTATATCTTTAATATGCATTTCTTTAACATAGTCAATTTGTGCAAGAAGTCTTTGCTTTATTACTTGAGGAAGCGGAACTGTTCTGTCTTTTAAACTTTTAGAATCCCATATATAAAGCTTGTCAAATCCAAAATCTATATCTTTTATTCTTATATTTAATGCTTCGCTCATTCGCAAGCCACAGCCATACATAAGATATACTATAAGTTGATATATTCCTGTCAAATTTTCTAAAATTGTCTGCACTTCATCTTTGGTTAAAACAACTGGTATATGTTTTCTTTCTTGTGCCCGTAAAGCCTGAATATTTTCATTTGATAAGTCTATACCTAAAACTTGAGTATATAAAAATAGAAGTGCAGAAAAAGCTTGATTCTGTGTAGCAGGACTTACTTTTCTCTTAACTGCCAAATAGGTTAAAAATTCTTCTATCTCACTCTTGCCCATTTCAATAGGATGCTTTTTTTTATGAAAAAATATATACTGTTTTATCCATCCAGTATAAGACTGCTCTGTTTTAATACTATAATGCTTAAATCTAATTTTTTCACGAACCAAATCAAGTAGTTTTTTCTTCATTTGCACAATAACTCCTTAAAAATAGGCAGACA
>CAZDEM010000002.1:4557-26899 GCA_964504315.1 uncultured Sulfurimonas sp. | reverse complement strand
CAACGAAAAAGATTAAGATTTCTGCAAGAGAATTACGCACACTTAAGAAAAATTCGTAGACTTAGGAATTAGTTTTGAATCTTTTACCAAGGATTCGCAAATTCCTCAATTGGGAGAGTCCTCCCAAACCTGATCCTAAACTTCTTCCTGAAGTTTATCCCCATCTAAAAGCTTTTCGCTTACCTCTAATTTTAACTGTACTTGTAATGTTAATCGGAACATCCGGATATGTTCTTATAGATAATTTTACAATCATGGACGCAATCTATCAGACAGCCGTAACTTTTACAACCGTCGGTTTTGGCGAAATTGCTCCTATTTCTAATGCAGGTAGAATTTTTACCATAAATTTGATTATTGCAGGTTTTGCAGTATTTTCAAGTGCTATCGGTATTTTGGTTTCGGAGCTTAACAAGGGTCATATTGTTGCCATAATGAAGGAGAGAAGAATGCTGTACAAAATAGCAAGACTCAAAAAGCACTTTGTTGTATGTTATCACAATGATTATACAATAGAAGTAACAAAACAGTTGCGAAAAAATCACATTCCTTTTATTGTGATTGACCCAAGACCTGAAATTTATGAATGGGCTGTAGAATATAAATATCCGCATTATTTACAGGCACAGCCTCATGCTGAACTTTCAATGCTTAAAGCGCACCTTTCATCTGCAAAAGGTTTAATTACTTTATCGGATTCTATTGCTGATAATATTGCTTTGATTGCTTCGGTACGACTTTTTGAAAAAGAACATTTTCTGCCTCGCCCTTATTATATTATATCTTCAGCTGAAACGATGAGTGATGTAGAAAAACTCAAAAAACTCGGAGCAGACACGGTAGTTTCACCAACAAAGCTTACAGCACAAAGAGTCTCAGCAATGGCAGCACGTCCTGATATGGAAAATCTGCTTGAAGAGTTTTTATATAAAAGCGACAATCCTTTGGATATGCAGGAAATTACTGTACCGCGGTACAGCTGGGCGGTACTAAAGAAACTTAAAGAGACACACATCCGTGAGATTGCAAACACATCGGTAGTAGGAATTACCAGAAAAGACGGCAAGCTTATAGGCATGCCAAAGGGTGATACTTTGGTAACGAGTGAATCTAAACTTCTGGTTATAGGAACACAAGAAGGAATTAAAATAACAAAAGATTTGATTTCTAAAAGAGTCAAACCTAAGGAGCTTAAATTTGTATAAATTGACAAAAATTGATGGTGGTGTTTGTGCTGCACAGGGGTTTTATTCGGATGGCATAAGTGCAGGGTTAAAAGCAGAAATGGCTAAAGATATGGCATTTGTTTACAGTGATACTGTATGTGAAATAGCCTCTGCATTTACAACAAATAAGATGACGGCAGCACCGATTAGACATTTTAAGGCAAAAGGAAATTTTCAAACAAATTTTGTACTTATTAACTCGAAAAATGCCAATGCAATGACAGGAAAAGCGGGTATAAAAGACATTGATGAGATTTTGGCTACTCTGCCTAAAAATATTCTAAATCCGGTTATGAGTTCAACGGGAGTAATCGGTGTCAGACTTCCAAAAGAAAAGATTATCAACGGAGCTAAACTTTTTGATTTGAGCAAGCGTGACGGTAATGCAGCAGCTGAGGCCATCATGACAACAGACACCTTTTCTAAACAGATTGCTTATAAAGTTGAACTTGAAGACGGCAGCATTTTTCATATAGGGGCGATGGCTAAGGGAGCGGGTATGATTAATCCTGCTATGGCTACAATGCTTTGTTTTATAACAACAGATGCACAAGTCGATAAAGATGAGATGCAAAGCATCTTAAATGAAAATGTAAAAACTACTTTTAATGCGGCAAGCGTAGATGGGGACACTTCAACAAATGATACGGTCATGCTGCTTAGTAATGCAAAAAGCGGGGTATACAACAAAGAAGCATTTAGCGAAGCTCTGTATGAAATCATGCGTTTTTTGGCACGCGAAATGGTAAGAGACGGAGAGGGTGCTACAAAACTTGTGACTTATGAAGTAAGCGGTGCAACAAATGATGAAGAGGCAGAGATAGTAGCAAAAGCACTTACAAATTCACTGCTAGTAAAAACTGCCCTGTACGGTGAAGACCCCAACTGGGGAAGAATCGCTTCAACAGTCGGTGCAAGCGGTGCAATGGCTGATGAAGAGACTCTGCGTATTTCTTTTGAAGATGTATGTGTTTATGACAGAGGAGAGCTTCATTTTAATGAAGCCATGGAGAAAAAAGCCGGCGAAATTATGAAAAGGGACTCATTTACAATCTATTGTGACTTAGGCATAGCCGATGGGAAATTCACAGCTTTTGGCTGTGATTTGGGCTATGAATACGTAAAAATAAATGCGGATTATAGAACATAATCATTTTTAAACTCGACATAGCGTGAAGCAGAGGCATAAAGCTCTTTGATTTCATCTTCACCCAGTTCTCTGACAACTTTGGCAGGTGTTCCCATGATGAGTGAGCGGGGTGGGAAGACTTTGTTCTTTGTAACAAGTGAACCTGCTCCGACAATGCTCTCTTTTCCTATGACTGCCCCATCTAATATAGTAGCACTCATACCGATAAGGCAAGCTTTTTCTATTGTACAGCCATGGAGCATTACACGATGTCCAATCGTGACATCATCTTCAATTATGGTCGGATTTCCGTCACTTTTGTCCTCTTTTTTATAATGTGTTACATGTATCATACTCAGGTCCTGAATATTGACTCGGTTGCCGATTTTGATGTAATGCACATCCCCGCGAACGACACAGCCAAACCAGATAGAACACTCTTCACCGCATGTAACGTCACCGATAACATCCGCAGACGGTGCTATCCAACTTTTATGCCCGATATTCGGGGTGGTATTTTTGTATACATGTAACATAAATTTGCTCCTTAACTTTCAATAAAAAGGCGGTTGACAAGCTGCTGTACATAAGTAGACGTCTCTTTTCTTGTCGCTTTTGCAATACGGTTCACATAATCTTCAAGCAGTTTATGGTTGTTTATAACTTTTTCTCCCTCTTTAGGCTTGACTTTTACATAGGTACCGTCACTTTGAAGCTCATGTGAAAGCGCATTATCCGAACACTGCAGTTTTAATATTTGTATAATCTTCTTTTTTGAATCTTCATCTTTTATAGCTGTTAAAAGTTCTATACGGCGTACAAGGTTTCGAGGCATCCAGTCTGCACTTGAAATATAGACTTCTGAAGCATCATTTTTAAAGTAAAAAGCACGGGCATGTTCTAAATATTTTCCTAAAATAGAAATAACTCTGATATTTTCACTGACACCTTCAATACCTGGTTTTAAACAGCAAATACCACGCACTATAAGGTCAACTTTGACACCAGCCATAGAAGCTTTATAGAGTGCTCTTATAACATCTTCATCAACAAGCGAATTTATTTTTGCAATAATCTGTCCGTTTTTTCCCTGTCTTGTTTCATTATGAATGAGCGAAAGAAGTTTTGGCTTGATTTGTGAAGGTGCCATATAAAGCTCATTAAGCTTACCTTTTTTACTAAAGCCAGTGAGGAAGTGAAAAAAGCGTGTTAAGTCATTGGTAACACTGTCCTTACTTGTCATATAGCTCATATCAGTATATATTTTTGCAGTAGAAGGATTGTAATTTCCTGTACCTAAGTGTGCATATTGTTTAAGTTTTCCATTTTTACGTCTGGTGACCAAAGCTGCTTTGGCATGGACCTTAAAGCCCTGAATACCGTAAATTACATGGGCTCCTGATTTTTCCAGCGCCTTTGCCCAAATAAGGTTGTTTTCCTCATCAAATCTGGCTTTAAGCTCAACCATAACAGTTACCTGTTTGCCGGATTCACTTGCATCCATAAGTGCTTTGACAATAGGAGATTTTGTTCCTGAGCGGTAGAGTGTCATTTTTATAGAAACGACATCCGGGTCTTTTGCCGCATATTGAATGAGATTTATGACCGGTTCAAAACTCTCATAAGGATGGTACATTAAAACATCCTGCTTCTCCAAAATATTAAAAATATCTTCGTTATTTTCAAACGGGGGCAGGTTCTTTGGCTGAAACGATGGTGTTAAAAGATGTGCAAAGTCTTTATTTGAAACAATTTGCCAAAGGCTGGAAAGATTTAAAAATGTATGGTATTTGTATATATCATCTTTATATATATGTGCATGACGGTTAAAGAAGTTAATAATTTCATCGTCTGCATTGGAGCCTACTTCTAGTCGAACCATTTCACCTTTACGGCGAAGTTTCAGCCCTTCTTCAAGAATTTCCATAAAGTCGTCGGCTTCCTCTTCTTCAATGGCTATATCGGCATTTCTTGTGACGCGAAACGGTGCATATTTCATAAGTTCATAACCCGGAAAAAGTTCATCGACATGTTTTTGCACAACACTCTCAATCGGTACATAGGTACCATTGCCGAGTTCTACAAATCTACTTAAAACACGAGGAACACGTATGATTCCAAAACGCTCAATATTTTCATTGTCCATATCGCGAAGTTTCACGATAAGTCCGAAGCTGAGGTTGTTAAGATGCGGGAACGGATGCGTAGCATCTACGGCAATAGGAATAATAACAGGGTAAATGTTTTCATTAAAATACTGGTTAAGTTTGTGTTTTTCCTGATTATTGACTTCATCATAGGTTTTAATACTGATACCGTGAGGTTCAAGTTTTTTAAATATTTCATTTCGACAGTGTTCTACTACCTGCTGTTCTTGATGCAGATAGTTTCTGATTTCACGAAGTTGCTGCAGCGGAGTAAGTCTGTCAGCACCTGAGACGATAATACCTGCGGCAAATAGCTTTTTAAGCCCTGCAACACGAATCATATAAAATTCATCCAGGTTTGTACCGTAAATAGCGAGAAATTTTAAACGCTCAAGAAGCGGCAGAGATTCATCTTGAGCCTGTTTGAGGACTCTTGTGTTGAACTGTAACCATGAGAGTTCACGGTTTAAATAAAGATTTGGATTTTTAAGATTTAACATTGTATTTTAACCCTGATAAATGATTTTTTCTTATTATATCCTATAAGTCCTTGTTATTTGATTATGCCGGTTCCTCTGACATTTGCAGCGTGGTAAATCGTAACGCCGTTTTTTCTGCCGTAATACTCTAAAAGCAGTTTTTGCAGTGTCGGTTCAATAGATGGCGTGAACCAGGCATTGTTACTGATGGCAATCATGTATTTGACATCTCCTGTGTAGAGTTCTTTACATGTAGCTTCGTAACAGATGGCATTTCTAAATTTGACACCTTTTATTATAAAGTCTGTCGGCTTTTTTGCGGTAACAAAATCACTCCCGCCTTGGAAAAATGTATCATTTATGATTTTTTGTGCAAATTTCGGCAGAGGAATATATTCGCCGAAAGGAACAAGTATAAGTTTTTTTGCAACCTCGTATTTGCCGTTGTGAAACATATAGGTTACATTGTAGTTTAAATTATTTTCACTTAAAAGCGCACCGGCAATGATGGTGATTTTTTTAGAGGCTTTCTTGAGTTCTTGCATAAGTTTTGGTGTTTTATTCATAAACAGAGGAAATACGGATTCAGGAAAGACGACAACATCATATCCCTCGTTTTGCGCTTTTTGAATCTCTTGATAAACCATTCTGATTGTAGGATAGAGTGCTGCTCTTGTCCATTTTATTTCTTGGGGAATGTTTGTTTGGATTAGTTTTATTTTTAAGGGTGCATCATATTGTTTTGGGTATCCGTAATTAAATGCAAATACAAGAAGCAGCAGAGGCAGAAACTTATATGTTTTGTGCTTTATCAGTGCAGGCAGGGATAAAGCAAGCAAAACTGCAATAAGCTGGTACTTATAAACACCTATGTAGCTGCTGACAAACAAAAGCTCGATTTTCATCCAGTTCCAGCCGAGCGGTTCAATGAAACTCAGCCCAAAAAGCACAATAGCTCTTATATAAGGCTTGTCTGTAAAGGCAAGCGGTGAAAAAAAGATAAGATAAATAATGCCGAAACTTAGAGTAACTATAGGTTCCATATAACCGACACCCTGATACTTAAAACTGTAGCCGATCCAGTAAAACCAAAACAGTCCTATAAAAAAGCCCGAAACAAGTACCGCTTTTTTAGGAATATATAAAAGCAGAGCAATTGCGCCAAGGCCAAAAAAGGTATTAATCAGTTTATTTGAAATTCCAAAATATTCAAAATATATAAAAGCACTAAAGAGTGTAGCCGTGAGTATTGCTAGTAAAAAATTTTTTGTGAATGTATTCATTTTGAAATTATACGCAATTTAAGAGCTATTTAGCATATTTCTTGTATAATCGCTGCAATTTTATAAGATAAGGAAGCAAAAGATATGGAAATTATCTCTCAACTACTACCGTTTGTATTTTTAATTGCAATCATGTATTACGTAATTATTCGCCCGCAGCAAAAAGAGGCTAAGGCCAAAAAAGAGATGCTTGAATCTCTAAAAAAAGGTGACAAAGTCATTACTAACGGCGGTTTTATCGTTGTTGTTCATAAAGTTGAAGACAACTTTTTAACAGTGAAACTCAATGATGACACACTCGTTAAGATTACAAAAGATTCCATTGCAAAGAAGTACGAGGATGAAGCTTAATTATCGCATAGTTATCTTTGCATTGGCAATAGTGTTCGGCATAGTTTTCTCTTTGCCGTCACTGTTGCAGACGCAAGGCGGGAAAAAAATAACACTTGGTCTTGACCTGCAAGGCGGTTTACACATGCTTCTTGGTGTAAAAACAGAAGAAGCAACAAAGTCTCGTATTAAATCAATGGCGGCAAGTATCAAGCACTTTGCCGAGCGTAATGACATTCTCATAGATGGACTTACCTTTGATGACAAAAGTGTCACATTTGAAGTTTTAGACAGTGATGAAATTAAAACATTTGACGAATTTCTGTCAAAACTTGAAGGTGTGAGCGTTGCTCATAAAGGTTCGGTGATTACAGTCAGTCTGACACCAAAAGAGATTGAAAAAACGAAACAGCAGGCAGTTTCTCAGGCAATAGAGACAATTAGAAACCGACTTGACCAGTTTGGGCTCTCTGAGCCAATTGTTGCACGTCAGGGAAAAGATAAAATTCTTGTAGAACTTGCAGGTATTAAATCTCAAGAAGATGAGCAGCGCGCAAGGGAGTTAATCTCACGTGCTGCGAAACTTGAACTTATGGCTGTTGATGAAGACAGAAATGCACGTGTTTACAATATGAGTGATGCTGATGCGGCTTCATACGGAGATGTGATTTTAGAAGATGTGAAATCACCCAAAATAAAATATCTTGTGCATGAGATTCCTATTTTAGACGGCGGTATGCTTACCGGTGCGAATGTCGGTTTTGATCAAAACAACCGTCCTGTAATTAATTTTAAACTTAATGCCGAAGGTGCTGATATATTCGGTGATTTTACCGGTAAAAATGTAGGTAAACGTCTTGCTGTTGTACTTGACGGTAAAGTTTACTCTGCACCGAACATTAATGAGCGTATCGGCGGGGGCAGCGGACAGATTTCCGGAAACTATACAGTTTTAGAAGCAAAAGATTTGGCTATTGCTCTTCGTTCGGGCGCACTGCTGGCTCCAATATATTTGATGGAAAAACGCTCAGTGGGTCCAAGTTTGGGTGCAGACAGCATTAAGGCGTCTATGATAGCGCTTATAGGCGGATTTGTCCTTGTTATTTTATTTATGATGGTTTATTACCGTATGGCAGGTGTGATTGCAAATATCGCACTTATTGCAAACTTACTGATTCTTTTGGCTGTGATGAGTCTCTTTGGTGCGACACTGACACTGCCGGGTATGGCGGGTATCGTGCTAACAGTCGGTATGGCGGTTGATGCCAATGTAATTATTACCGAGAGAATACGTGAACTTATATATGAAGGCAAATCTATGCATAAAGCCATAGAAGAGGGGTATTCAAATGCAATGCGTGCAATTCTTGATGCAAACATTACAACATTGATTGCTTCAGTAGTCTTGTATGTTTACGGAACAGGGGCCATTAAAGGTTTCGCCGTAACAATGAGTATCGGTATTTTAGCTTCAATGCTCACAGCAATTCTCGGAACACATGGAATTTACCAGATACTGGAGTCTAAAATGGGCAAAAGTAAAAACTACCGTTTCTGGTTTGGGATTAAAGGATAATTATGGAATTTTTTAAATATAGTCGTACCTTTGATTTTATGAATAAATCGAAACTGGCAATGCTTTTGTCTACTATTTTGGTTTTGGCTTCATATGCGATTTTAGCGACAAAAGGGCTTAATTACGGCATTGATTTTGCCGGAGGAACTGTTGTTCAGGTAAAATACGATACAAAAGCACCGATAAAAGCAATGCGCGAGAAACTAAAAGCAAACAAACTTTTTGACGGGGCTTCTATCAGTGAATTCGGTTCGCCTGATGAGGTTGTTATTCGTATGAAAACAACAACAGGAAATGTAACACAGGATATTGGTGATGTTACACGCGAAGTACTTAAAGGCACCGGTGCTTTTGAGGTGCGTCGTGTAGATATAGTAGGTCCTAAAGTTGGGTCAGAACTAAAAGAAAAAGGTATTATGTCTTTAGTTTTGGCGGTTCTGTCTATTTTGATTTATGTTGCCTTCCGGTTTGAGTGGCGCTTTGCTGTAGCTTCGATTGTAGCTTTAGTGCATGATGTATCCATAGCAATGGGTGCGGTCGCACTTTTTGCCATAGATGTGAATCTTGATGTATTGGCTGCGATATTAACACTTTTAGGCTATTCTCTTAACGATACTATTATTGTATTTGACCGTATTCGCGAGGGAATAACAAAATCCAAAAAAGCGAATCTGACAGAGATTATTAATGAGTCTATCACAAGAACACTTGCCCGTACGACATTAACATCGCTCACAACATTTTTTGTGGTGTTTACGCTGTTTATGTTTGGCGGAGAGATTATTCATGCCTTTGCATTTACACTTTTAGTGGGTATAATCGTAGGTACATATTCATCAATTTTTGTGGCTTCACCAATACTTATTTTCTTTGGTTTTGATGTAAAAGGCTACCATACAAAACTAGCAGAAAAAGCAAAAAGAGAAGCAGAGAAAAACAGAATGCGAGAGCAGTTTGAATCTGGTGTAATGTAATAAATTAAGGAATATCAATGGATTGGGGCAAAGTAGTATACGTATTTTTTTCACTCATGAGTTTAACATCGATAGCAGGGTTTTTATATGAGAACACTGCTATTTCTTTGTTTATAGCAGCAAGTGTCAATCTTATTTCAACGATTTTGAAAATAGGTGTGCGCAACTTGCTTTCAGCTGAACTGCTGGCATCTTCTTTAGTTGCAGATTTACACCTGATTCCGGCATTTGTATTTTTGGTAATTGTACAAAATGATTCATGGGCAATAGCTTTGGCTATCGGTGCATTGATAGCAAATGTTTTCTCTATGGGACTTGTCTACATAGAGAGCAGTAAAACACACGAAGAATATTAATATTTACAGGAAAAATAAAATTGGAATACAGCGCGAAAAATATAGAAAAAAAATGGCAAGAGTATTGGAAGCAAAACGAAAGCTTTGAACCAAGCGAAGATTTTACAAAAGAAAAAAAATATATACTTTCAATGTTTCCGTTTCCAAGCGGACGCCTGCATATGGGACATGTGAGAAACTACTCTATCAGTGATGCTTTTGCGCGTTATCACAGACAACAGGGTAAAAATGTACTCCATCCAATCGGCTTTGACAGCTTTGGAATGCCTGCTGAAAATGCTGCTATAAAAAACGGTTCACACCCTAAAAACTGGACATATGACAATATTGACTATATGAAAAATGAGTTTTATTCTTTGGGTTTTTCTTTTTCACGTAAACGGGAATTTGCCACAAGTGATGAGCTTTATACCAAGTTTGAACAGGGCTTTATTATTGATATGTACAACAAGGGTTTGCTGTATCGTGAAAAAGGGATGCTCAACTGGTGTCCGCATGACAAAACAGTCCTTGCAAATGAGCAGGTAGTGGATGGCTGCTGCTGGCGCTGTGATACACCGATTGTCAAAAAAGATATGAATCAGTACTATTTTAAAATTACTGCTTATGCGGATGAACTTTTAGATGATTTGAAAAAGCTTGAAAAAGGCTGGCCGAAACAGGTTTTGACGATGCAGGAGAACTGGATAGGAAAATCAAACGGACTCGCTTTTGACCTCTATTTTGATGAAGAGAGTGCATCAAAACTCTCACATAAATTTGAACGTTTTGATGTTTTTACAACGCGTCCTGATACTATTTACGGTGTGAGCTATACTGCTTTGGCACCTGAGCATGAAATAGTTACCTATATGATTGAGAACAAACTGCTTGATGCTGCTGTTGTATCACAAATTCAGGCAATGAAAAATACCTCTTCAATCGAGAGACAAAAAGAGAAATCAGGTGTCTCTTTGGGTTTACATGTAAAGCATCCTTTAACGGGCGAAGCAATTCCTGTATGGGTGGCAAACTTCGTGCTTATGGATTACGGTAGCGGTGCGGTTATGGCCGTGCCTGCGCATGATGAGAGAGATTATGATTTTGCCAAAAAATATGATTTGCCTGTAACAGCTGTTATAAAACCTTTTAATTGTGAACACGACTTTTTAAAATTAGCTTTTACCGAAGTAGGCGAGCTTATAAACTCGGATGACTTTAATGGTATGAATTCTCAAAAAGCGCAAAAGCATATTATTGCGATGTTTGAGCAAAAAGGCATCGGTAAAAAGACAACGAACTATAAATTAAAAGACTGGGGTGTGAGCCGTCAGCGATACTGGGGCGCACCGATTCCTTTTGTGCATTGTGACTCTTGCGGTCTTGTTATGGAGAAAAAAGAGAACCTGCCTGTCGCTCTGCCGGAAGATGTTGCAATAACAGGTGAGGGAAATCCGCTTGAAAACCATCCGACATGGAAATATTGTAAATGTCCGCAGTGCGGCGGTGATGCAGTTCGTGAGACAGATACGATGGATACTTTTGTAGAATCTTCTTGGTATTTCTTACGTTTTTGTGCATCTCCTAAAAACTGGGAAAAAGAGGCTTTTTCTTCTGAGCAGATAAAATACTGGATGCACAATAAAGGGCATGAAGGAGTTGATCATTATATCGGCGGCATTGAACATGCGATTTTACACCTTTTATATGCAAGATTCTTTACAAAAGTTTTTCGTGATTTGGATTACCTTGATTTTGATGAGCCGTTTGAGAGACTCCTGACTCAGGGAATGGTGCTTAAAGACGGGGCAAAAATGAGTAAATCAAAGGGTAATACTGTTGACCCTGATGCAATTATAGAAAAATACGGTGCAGATACGGCACGTCTTTTTATTTTATTTGCCGCACCGCCGACGCAGGAGCTTGAATGGAATGACAGTGCTGTTGAGGGTGCCTACAAATTTATTAAAAGATTTTTTGAAAGAAGTGTAAATATTCGTACATGTAACGAGAAACCGCAGATAAATCATGCAGATTTAAGCAAAGAGGAAAAATTTGCCCGCAAAAAAGTCTATGAAGCCCTTAAACGTGCCGAAGATGTCTATAATGAGAGATATACGTTCAACACTATGATCGCTGGTGTGATGGAAGCTATGAACGCTCTCAATGCACAAAGCAATGCAGATGTATGGAGTGAGGGCTACTGGATACTCAGCTCTATAATGGAGCCGGTTATTCCTCATACCTGTTATGAAATCAGTGAAAAATATTTTAATCTCAACAACTTAGCGCCACAGGAGATACTTGAAGAAGTTTTTGTTGAAGATAGCATCTCTTTGGGTGTTTCTGTAAACGGGAAAAAAAGAGGTGAAATCGAAGTGCCTGCTGATGCTTCTAAAGACGATATAATCGCTGCAGCAAAAGAGAACATTGCCAAATGGCTTGAGGGAAAAGAGATCGTAAAAGAGATACTGGTTCCTAAAAAACTTGTCAATATTGTAGTAAAGGGCTGAAATTGAAAACATATCCACACTTTTTAAAGCTGTTGACACTGCTTGCTCTTATAGTTTTTTTGAGTGCGTGTGGATATAAGCCGAGTTCAAAATATGCCCGCAGTGTTGTCGGTGAGAAGATCAATACAAATGTAACTATTTCAGCACAGGATCCGCAAAATACCGTGCTTATTAAAGATGCGGTGGACAGCGCAATTGTGGAGATTTTTCATGCATCATTGACGGATAAAGCCCATGCTGATACAACTTTAAACTTTTCTTTGACGCCTCCTCGTTATTCGGCAATTCAGTATAATACAGACGGGTATATTATTGCATATAGAGCAACAATTATTTTAAAAATTGTAAGAGAATCTAAAAATATCAAAAAAAACTACACAGCAAAAGGGACGTATGACTTTTCAGTTGTGCCCAATGCCGTCATAACGGATCAAGAACGATTTGATGCCATAAAATTCAGTGCTATCAAGGCTATATCATCATTTGTAGCGCAGATATCTGCAGAGGGATCGAGACTATAAATTAGGAGAAGATCAAATGACAATACAGACAATAATTGCTAAAGCTGTTAAAAGATTAAAACTTGAAGGCAAGTTGTTAACTCCGGATTTTTATGCTGAAGCTTTTTGCACGGAAGCAAAAAAGGCGAATATGCAGGTTGAAGACTGCCAGTATTTGGCAAAATTCAACGAAATGCTTAATAAAGATTTGCAAAAAGATTTGAAAAACTACAATATCAAAACAATGCATGAGTTTGTGCGTTTTTTAATCTCCAAACTCAACAGAACGAATCCTACACAATGCTCTGACACTTTAGAATCCGAGACATTACTTACAAAAAGAATCCTGCAGGTTCTTACTGTACTGCATAACAAAGAAGCAAGCGAGCTTGCACAAAAGACACTTGATCTTTTAGAACACGGGGCACAGCCGGAACAGTTAGACCAGTTTCGTCAGCGATGGGTCAATTTTTTAACAACCTATGATGATACCTTCTTGCAAAAATTAAAAGAGTACGGAAATGTAGATATAAAAGATTTGCAAAAAACTATTGAAAATTTACAATTGGCATGTGTCAGTACAGAAGATGTTCAAAGTGTTAATTTGCAAAAAATATCAAAACTTTTGATAGCCTCTTTTGTGCCTTCTATTGCTTCAAGTGTTAATGATACTATTGCAAATTTAAGTGAAAAAATTCTGCAAAACCCTGCTTTACTTGAGAGTGTGAGTGTAGAACATGAAATAAAATCAGCAATATCTTTACGAATAGCTCTTGATAAAGAGACTGTCAAAGAGATGGTGGAATCTATTGATGGCGTGTTGGACAAACTTTCACTGCGACTTATAAATATGATAGAGAGCTCTGACAGTTCAAACACTGAAATACAAAAGATTAAAAAAGAGCTGGAATCATATAGTGAAGAATCGACAGTAAATTTTAAACTTGCACATAAAAAGCTCTTTACTATCGCCGTTGCCTTGGAAGAAAATACGCAGCTTTTAAGTAAAGATTTAAAAGGGCACAGTGATGAAGTGGCAGTTTTGAGTCAAAAAGTACATGCGCTTGAAAAAGAGCTTGAATCGGCTAAACAGGAGTCAAAAGAAGACTTTTTGACAAAACTTTACAATAAACGTGCCCTTGATGAATTTATGAATATGAAAGAGGCTGAATACAAACGCTATGATCGTAATTTTGTCATTGTCATGTTTGATATTGACTACTTTAAAAAAGTGAATGACACATATGGCCATGAAGCAGGAGATGCTGTGCTTGCCGCATTTGCAAAAATACTCAAAAAAGAGAGCAGAACGGTTGATATTGTAGGACGTTTCGGGGGTGAAGAATTTTTGGCACTTTTAAGTGAGACGGATTTGCAAGGCGGGGTGATTTTTGCCGAAAAAGTCAGAAAGCATGTAGAAAAGACGCGTTTCGTATATAAAGGAAAACGTATAAAGGTTACTGTGAGTGCCGGTATTTCTCAGCGCTCTGACCATATTTCGCTTGAAGCGGCTGTAAACTCTGCCGATGAATATCTATACAAAGCGAAAAAAGAGGGAAGAAATAGAGTGGAGTACAAAAAATAACAGTGCTGCAAACTTTCTTAGACAATAAACCGCTTTATTATGACAAAATCGACTATACACGTATGCCCAGAGTTTATGGACGTATTAAAAAGTTTATAAAGGTACCAAAAATTATACATCTTGTCGGTACAAACGGTAAGGGAACGACAGGGCGTTTTTTGGCATCTGCTTTGTATTCTTTGGGTTTTTCTGTCGGACATTACACTTCTCCACATATTTTAGAGTTTAACGAGCGTATTTGGCTTAATGCAAATAATATAACTAATGATAATTTAAATGATGCACATAGAGAACTTTTATCACTTTTAACACCGCAAGAAGCAGAGACTTTGAGCTATTTTGAATATACAACACTGTTGGCAATATTTTTGTATCAGGAGTGTGATTATGTTGTACTAGAAGCAGGGCTTGGCGGTGAGTATGATGCAACAGCCGTGTTTGAAAATATTTTAACGCTTGTAACACCGATTGACTTTGACCATGAAGCATTCTTAGGCTCAGACATAGAGTCAATCGCAACGACAAAACTCAATGCCGTAAAAACAAGAGCAATTTTGGCAAAACAGCCTCACGAAGAAGTAATTACAGTAGCCAAAAGAATTGCACAACAAAAAGAGATACTGATTGAAGAGCATGACAGTTTGCTTAATGATCAAGATAGTGTAAAAATTACAAAAATTGCACAAAACAACAATCTGCCTTACTATCTAAAAGAAAATTTGATGCTGAGTATTGCCGCTTTGAAGATTTTAGGCATTGATTATGACGTAGAGAATTTTAAGAACGCAAAATTATTTGGCAGGCTCTCACAACTAGGTACAAATATTCTTGTAGATGTTGGACATAATACTCTTGCTGCGAAGTCGATTTATGAAACTTTAAAAGAGAATAAATATATATTAGTTTATAATAGTTATAAAGATAAAAACTATAGCGAAATTCTCCATATTTTAAAACCGATTATTTGTCATATAGAGATTATAGATATAAAAGATGATAGAATAGAAGAGAGAAATAAATTAGTACAGGCAATAGAAAATTTAAACATTACACATAAAAAGTTTGAAGGTATAGAGACGTATGAGAATTATCTTGTTTTTGGTTCTTTTAGCGTTGTAGAGGCATTTTTAAAGGAGTATCGTGAATAATCATTTTACAGTAACCATTCACGATGACAACGGTGTTAAGCAGTTTAATGTTCATAAGTTTATAAAAAAAGCTTTTTTATATGCCGGAGTGTTCTTATTAAGCATTGCAGTGATTGCTTCGGGAACGATTTTATATTTAAATGCCAGTGTAGATAAACTGCAGAGCAAAAAAAATGAAGTAGCACAAGCGTATGAGAAGATGCTGCGTCAAAACCAAGCATTACAAACAGATATGAAAAATACGACACATTCACTTTTGGCAAAAGAAAAAGAGCTCGACGAACTCTCCGACTCTTTGTCTCAAATTGAGACACTTATAGGGCTTAAACCTATTGCGGACGAATCTTTAGCCGATAGAGTTAATATGACAATGCTGAACTCTTCACACAGAGCAACACTGCTTGAGCTGATACCGAGTGGATCTCCTGTAGAATATAGAGGAATAACAAGCAAGTTTGGATACAGAATACATCCAACGCTGCATAAAAAAGAGTTTCATCGCGGTGACGACATGAAAGCCAAGTTAAATACACCCGTATATGCAACAGCGGATGCTATAGTCGAATGGGCAGGCATGCATAAACGCAGTGGTTTTGGTAAATTGATAATTTTGGAACATGTATATGGTTTTAAATCGTACTACGGGCATTTAAACAAAATTGTGATAAAATCGGGTCAATTTGTAAAAAAAGGTGATTTAATTGCCTATACAGGTAATTCAGGCTTAAGTAACGGACCGCATCTGCATTATGAAATACGATTTATTCATCGTGCATTAAACCCATACTATTTTATAAAATGGACACAGCAAAATTATGATGAAATATTTGAAAAGGAGAAAAAAGTACCATGGCAATCTTTAATAATGGCGACATCACTGCTAAAGGTGACAAAACGGACTCAAACACGGCAATTATCACAGCTGGAGCTAAAATCAAAGGCGAAGTAGAACTTTCTTGTAATTTATATATCGATGGAGAATTAGAAGGGTTTATTAAATCTTCCAAAGAAGTAAATGTCGGTAAAAACGGGCATGTAAAAGGTGATATTACTACAAAACGTTTGGTTGTGCAGGGTTTAGTAGAAGGCAGTGTACATGCGGACAGAGTTGAGATAAAAGCAGCAGGACATGTAAACGGTGAAATAACTTCTGTTGAGCTTGTAATAGAGTCTAAAGGTATTTTTGAAGGTAACTCAATTATTAAAGATACTACTGCGTCTATGTCAAAAATTGAAACAGGAAATTAATGTCTCAGGCAATTTTATTTAATCACTTTCGTAAGAATGAAACAAAAGAAGAAGTAGAACTTTTACTATGTGAAGATGCAAAAGAAGCATATGAACTTGAAAATGTAGCGAAATTTTTTGGGCGTAATGTTATTGTCTTTCCTGACTTTAGACCAAGTTACGGTGATGACTTGCGTTCATACAAAGAGGAGTTGCATGAACTCTTTTTTGCATTGAGAACATACCACTCTGCCCAAAAAAAACCGCTTATAATCTCTCCTTTAAAAACACTGCTCTTTCATCTGCCAAAAAAAGAGATTTTAGGCGCAACAACTTTAGAATTCGGTGCTGAAATTCACTTAAAAGAGTTTAAGCAACTGATGCTTCACTGGGGATATACTTTTGTGGATATGGTGCAGGTCGAGGGGGAAATCTCTCATCGCGGAGATATCATAGATATTTTTGTACCTTCATCAAATAATCCAATAAGAATTTCACTTTTTGATAATGAAGTAGAACAGATTAAAGAATTTGAACTCGAATCACAAAGAACACTCGGGGATGATTTAGAAGCGCTAGAAATCTGCAGTGCTTTTTACTCTTTGAATGAAAGTGCCTTTAATGAACTTAATCAAAAAATACAAAACAGTGAATTTGACGCATTGAACAAAGATGTGGCTTCTTTAGGCTTTTGGCATCTTGATGATATGGCTGAGAATTTTTTAGATGGTAAAAATGTAAAACTTGTCAGAAATCTGGACAACCTGCTTAAAGATGCTTACGGCATTAATAATCCCCGTCTTCCAAGAGATGCTTTTGCTCTTGATGTTTTAGAAGAGAATGAGAATGTTAAAGAGTTGGTTGTTGCCAATGTAGCCCAGCTTTTAAAAGTGCATCAAGAGAAAAAAGTGACGCTTATCGCGGCGAACAATGCGACAGTAAAACAAGCCGGCATCTATGATACAACAAATATAAAAATAATCGAAGCACCTTATATTTTAAATATTATTACACCTGACGAGCTGGTTATCTCACTCAACAAAGCAGATAAAAAACGCCGCCGAAGAAAAACTTCGATTCTTTTAGATGATTTGAAAGCCGGTGATTATGTTGTGCATGAAGATTACGGTGTGGGAATCTTTGAAAAGATTGAGCAGACTGAGATTTTAGGCGGTGTGAAAGATTTCATTGTCATTAAATATGTAGGTGATGATAAAATACTTCTTCCTGTGGAGAATTTGGATTTTATAGACCGCTACATTGCCGGAGGCGGTGCAACGCCTGTTCTTGACAGACTTGGAAAAGGCAGCTTCGGTAAGCTCAAAGCGAAAGTGCGAAAAAGACTGCTTGAAATTGCAGGACAAATTGTCAACACAGCAGCAGCAAGGGCACTGATAAAAGCACCGAAGATCTCACTGAGTAAAAAAGAGCTGCAGGATTTTGCGGCACTTTCAGGCTTTGAATATACAGAAGACCAGACACAGGCGGTCAATGAGATTATTAACCAGATGAGCTCGGGTCATATTATGGACAGACTGCTCAGTGGAGATGTAGGTTTTGGAAAGACAGAAATTGCGCTCAATACCATTTATGCAGCCTATAAATCAGGTTATCAGTCGGCATTCATCGTTCCTACAACACTCCTTTCTGCTCAGCACTGGCGCTCTTTGGATGAGCGTTTTAGCGATTTGGGCATACGTTATGCAAAACTTGACAGATTTGTAAGCACAAAAGAGAAAAATGCTGTTATTAAAGGTCTGGCAAGTGGTGAAATAGACTGTGTTGTAGGAACACATACACTCTTTGGACTTGAATTTAAAAAGCTCGGCGTGGTAATTATAGATGAAGAACATAAGTTTGGGGTCAAACAAAAAGAGAAAATAAAAGAGTTGTATCATAATGTGCATCTGCTCTCTATGAGTGCAACGCCGATTCCGCGTTCACTTAATCAGGCACTGAGCTCCATAAAAACCATGAGTCAGTTGTTAACGCCTCCAAGTGAACGTCAAGGTGTGAGAACTTTTGTAAAAGAGTATGATGAAAAGCTGATAAAAGAGGTCATACTGCGAGAGCTTCGTCGTGGCGGGCAGGTTTTTTACGTGCATAATTCGATTGATCATATGCCTATAAAACTGGGTGAGCTTCAAGCACTCTTACCGGATTTAAGAATGCTTATGCTGCATTCAAGAATATCAGCTGTAGAGACTGAAAAAGAACTGTTAAAATTTGAAGCGGGCGAGTATGATTTGATGATAGCCACTTCCATCATAGAGAGCGGGATACATATGCCGCGTGTGAACACCATCATTGTAGACGGTGCGGATAGATTCGGTATAGCTGATCTGCATCAGCTTCGAGGGCGTGTCGGTCGTGGACACAGTGAAGGTTTTGCTTATTTCATCGTACAAAACAAAGAAAACCTCACAGATGAGGCAAAAAAACGACTTTTGGCATTGGAATCAAACTCATTTTTGGGCTCAGGGTCTGTGCTTGCACATCATGATTTGGAAATTCGTGGCGGAGGGAATCTTGTCGGCGATGCACAAAGCGGACATATTAAAAATATAGGCTACTCTTTATATCTGCGAATGCTTGAAGATGCCATAAAAGAGCTGAGCAATACGGTAGAGGGAGAGCGGGCAAAAGTAGATGTTAAACTTACTATCTCTGCTTTTATCAGTGATGAAATTGTCAAAGAAGACAGACTGCGTTTAGATATTTATAGAAGACTCTCACAGTGTGAAAATGCTGTAGAAATTTATGAAATAGAAGAAGAAGTTATTGACCGTTTCGGTGAGCTTGATATTCCTACAAAACAGTTTTTTGAACTTATGGTTATTAAACTCTTGTCCTTGGAGAAAAAAATCAAAACCATAGCAAACTATGGACAAAATATTACATTTACCTACTTGAATGACTCTAAAGAGACTATAAAGTCAGATTCAAGAGATGATGATGATATTATTAAAGCAACGCTTTATTATTTAAGAAACTCTAAACCTAAAGTTCTGTAATTGGTCTATCTTACACTTTTTCTCAGCTCCTTTGGGGCTGCAACATTGTTGCCCATCGCGAGTGAAGCAGTCCTTGCATATGACATTACAGCAGGATATAATCTTTATGCTTTACTCATAGTTGCAACAATTGGCAATACTCTTGGTTCATGCGTAAACTACTTTTTAGGGAGAAAAGGTCTTGATTATTTAGAGCGTAAAAAGTATGTAAAAATAACATCTTGTAAAAAAGCCGAAAAAATGTTTGATCGTTATGGTGCCATTGTCCTTTTACTTTCTTGGGTACCGGTAATTGGAGACCCTATTACTTTTGTAGCAGGAGTACTGCATTATGATTTTAAAAGATTTCTTGTGCTCGTTCTTTTTGCCAAAGGTATTCGTTATGTAATTTTAGCACTCTTTTTTATTTGATTATGAAAGAAGTCTACTGCATTTTAGCTATAATTCTAAAAAATAAACAAAAAGAATTATAAATTGAAAATAGCATTTATCGGCGATATACTAGGTCAACCCGGACGTATTATGTTGCGTGACTATCTTAAAAAAATAAAAGAAGAACATGACATCGACTTTGTCATTGCAAATTATGAAAATGCTTCGCATGGCTTTGGACTTACACTGAAAAATGCAAATGAACTCTTTTCTTATGGCATTGATGTTATGAGTGGCGGAAATCACACTTGGGATAAAAAAGACATTATTCCTCTTTTGGATACACATGAACTTTTGCGTCCACATAACTACCCTGATGATGTACCCGGAAATGGCTTGCGTATATATGATATTAAGGGAGAACAACTTGCAGTACTTAACTTAATGGGTCACTATGCAATGCCTTATACGGATAATGCATTTCGTTGTGCAAAAAACACGGTACAGGAGTTACATGGCAAGGGTATAAAAAATATTTTTATTGATTTTCATGCAGAAGCAACAAGTGAAAAACGTGCTATGATGATGATGCTTCAAGGTGAAGTAAGTGCTATTATCGGTACACATACTCATGTAGGAACTGATGATTTTCAAATTGTAAACGGCACGGCCTATATGAGTGATATAGGACTTACAGGATGTCGTGACAATGTAATAGGGATGGATAAAGAAGTGCCGATAAAACAATTTTTGACAGGTTTAAAAGGGCATTTTGACATTCCTAAAAAATGTAAAAAAATTCTGCAGATGGCTGTAATGCAAATCAATGATGGCAGATGCAATGAGGCTTATAAGTTAAAAATATTTGATGACAACAGAGTGATTAAAACTGAGGCGTGGCTCGATTAAGCAGCGGTTACTTTGTAGTAATTGTCATTTGCTATATAAGTATTTATAAATTTTTGCTTTAAAACATTGTTTTGCTGTATATTTTTAGGCTGTTTTACTTCTTGTGCTAAAGCTATTTTAGGCTTTTGCAATAAAGGAAAAAGTTTGGAGTTTTCACTATAGGCATTTTGGGCAGTGGTGATTTTATTTATTTTTTCAAATTTTGTTTTTGAGTAGTCTTTATTGCGTTCGTTTTGTTGTTGCAACAACTGTTGATTATTTAATGATTTATATCTTGAAATATAATTGAGCGGTATTTTTGTAGAAGAAGCAACTTTTTCAAGCTCTGTTGAAAATAATTCTTTTTCAGATGAAGAAGAATTTTTCTCATTCTCTTTTTGCGTACTTCCTTCTATCTTCGTTGAAGGTTTGTGTGCTATGTATGTATTGTACGATGAAACAAACATTTTATTCTCCAGCTTTGAAAACTTTACGCATTTAATATATTATAGCACATAATCTTTTAACTCTGTTATAATTATAAAAAATATTTAAGGCATAGTAATGAGTACAAATATAGTTGTAGTAGAAGATGAAGAAGATTTACTCGAACTTTTAGAGTACACCTTGCAAAAAGAGGGCTTTGAAACAATAGGGTTTTTAAATACAAAAACAGTTGTTCAGATTTTAGATGAAGAAGAGATAGATTTACTCATAATGGACAGAAACCTTCCGGGTGTTGAAGGGAGTGAATTTGTCGCTAAACTGCGTGATGACGGGCTTGATATACCTGTTATATTTTTAAGCGCTAGAGACAGTGATGAAGATATTCAAAGTGGATTTTTGCGAGGCGGTGATGACTATATTACAAAGCCTTTTAATATGAAAGAGCTAGTGCTTCGCATTCGTTCTGTGCTTAAGAGAACCTCCAAAAAACATCACGATGGAAAGTTGCTTTTTAGAGATTTACTACTTGATAAAAGTAGTAGAACATTAAGTGTTGATAGTAAGCCTGTTGAGGTTACAAAACTTGAATTTGACCTTTTAAGCGAGTTTATTTTGAATAAAAACAGTGTATTAGATAGAGATTATTTACTACAAAACGTGTGGGGAGACAGTGAAAATTATCAGTATAAGACAGTGAATGTGGCAATAAACAGATTAAAAGAGAAGATAGATCCTGATAAATCAAAAGATTATATACAAACAGTTCGCGGTGTAGGCTATAAAATATGTTAAAACTGAAAAAAGATATTTTTTCAACTTTTTTAGCTACATTTGTTGGTAGTTTTTTTGTACTTTATTTAGTGGCTTATGTTTTACTAAAACGTTTTTTTATCGAGAATGTCGATGGTGCGCTTATGGATAAATTCAATGCATTGTGGCTGGATATCGGGTCTGCGTTTATTATTGTCTTTACAATAAGTTATTTTTTTATAAAAAGATTACAAAAAAGAATTTCTCAAGATACATCTAAAATTCAAGACTACCTTGCAGCAATAGATACAAAAAATTATGATGCAGTGCTGAAAATAGACTATTATACAGAATATTTATATATAGCAGTACTTTTGAAAAATCTTGTTAAAAGAGTGAAAAACAAGGATAAAAAGAGA
>CAZDEM010000002.1:0-4457 GCA_964504315.1 uncultured Sulfurimonas sp. | reverse complement strand
TTATAGCAAATTGACATATTTTTTAGCTTCTTAATTTATCTCTGTTATATTTTTACTTTTAGGAGTAGGAATGAGAGATTTTCGAACGATTATAGAAATTTTAAAAGAAGATATTGCTGATGGTACAAATGCCAAAGTGTATGATAAAGACGTGGCAAATTTACTGCATATCTCACAATCAAAATTCGCAACTATCAAAAAAAGAAATTCTACACCTTTTGTTGAGATATTAGAGTACTGTCATCAAAAAGGTTTGTGCTGTAGTGAAATATTTTTTGATTAGATTTTCGACTGTACGGTTACTTTTTTTGCTTCAAACATCTCTATAGCCTTTTGTATCATAGGCTCTTTAGTTATATCTGTACCATCTGTTTCATCTTGCATAGATGACTCGTTGCAGTTTGTGACACAACTTGCAGCCCCTCCGGCTTCAATGTCACCTACAGTAGAACCACTTTGTATCTCGGGCTGTTGTTTTTTTTCAACTGGCTCATTTTTTTGCTCTTGTGTGCAGGCTATGCCTTTTATCTTTGTTTCAAAGCTAAAAGTTTCGCGTACAAGCTGCTTAATGACTGAATATCCGTGTTTGAGAACTTTTTTACACTCTTCATTTGCACAACTCTCCCATGTAAGCGTGTTGTTTTCATAGGAAACAAAGTGAATATTTTTTGTAAAGCACTCACCAAGTTCATAATTTCTATCTTTTATTTTGGTTATAAGTTCGTTGAAAGTTACAAGATACTGATTGGGAGGAGTAATTTCTTCTTGAACTTTTTCTTGCAGAGGTGGTTCATTTGCAATTTTGCCATTCATTTCCGGCGTAGTTTCTTGAACTTTTATTTTTGCAGGAGAAGGTTTTTCTTCTTTTTCTTGAGGTACAATTATATCCGGACGCTTGACATCTTTTTCAAAAGATTCTATCATTTGGTTGATTTCACGTATTTTAAGCGCTTCTATCATCTTGAAAAATATCATTGAAAGCACAAATGAGCCGTCAGCATTAATGCTAAAAAGATATTTGGATTCACTGAGAATTCTAAAAAATCGCTCAAGTACTAGTGTAGAAAAAAGAGCATCTTGGTTATACATTTTATCTTTGAGGTAAGCTATAAGCTCGTCTACAACCATTTCACTTTCATAATCTTCGAGAGTTTTTGTATATTCCACAAGCCGTGCATAGTCTTTTGCAAAAACAGCATCAAAAAGTTCGCTGATAAATTTAGGATCAACCAGCCCTAACATTTCCGTTACAGTTGTAACATCAACGTGGTTTTTGGAATATATAATGGCCTGATCAAGCAGAGTAAGCGTGTCACGTAGACTGCCGCTTCCGCTTCTTGCAAGAATTTCAAGCGCATCATTTTCATATTCTATACCTTCTAGCTGAAGTATATGTGCAAGATGGTCTACTATTTTATTTGTCGCAATACTTTTAAATCGAAAGTGCTGTGTGCGGCTTAAAATAGTTGCAGGAAGTTTGAGAGGATCGGTAGTGGCAAGTACAAACTTGACATATTGGGGTGGCTCTTCAAGTGTTTTAAGCAGAGCATTAAACGCCTCTTTTGTGAGCATATGCACTTCATCTATAATGAAGATTTTATATCTTGCTACGGCAGGTTTGTACTTTGTCTGCTCGATAAGGTCACGTATATCGTCAATTTTACGGCTGCTTGCTCCGTCCATCTCTATAATATCCATATGGCGGTTCTCTTTTGCCATAATACAGTTGGAACATTTGTCACAAGGTTGGTGGCTCATGCCCTCTTCACATATAAGCGCTTTTGCAAAGATACGAGCTGTTGAAGTCTTTCCGCTCCCTCGAAGCCCTGAAAAAAGGTAGGCATGAGAGAGTCTGTTTGAATCAAGCGCAAGTGATAAGGTCTGTGCTATGGTGTCTTGACCAATGAGTTCATCAAAGTTTGACGGACGATACTTTCTTGCTAACACTTCATGCGCTTCTTTCACATTCATACTCCATGGTTAATTAAATAGATTTTAGCAGATAGTGGGTTAAAAGGAAATTATTTAATAAATCAGCGGTACAAACACAAAGCCTGCATATTCCTCTTTTTGTATTTTAGTATCTGAAAGTTTTTTAAACTTAAAAATAGAATTCCCAACAGGAATAACCATTGTTGCTCCAATTTTAAGTTGATCAAATAACTCAACAGGAATTTCAGGGGCACTGGCAGAGACTAGAATTTTATCAAATTTCTCTCCCGGTTTTCCGAGTTTATCACCTGCTTTTTCGATATGACAATGTTTGAATTCAAACTGTGAAAGTTTCTTTTTTCCTGCTTCTACAAGTATATCGACCCGGTCCATTCCTATTACACTGCCGGTTTCTGTGACGATTTCACACAGCAAGGCTGTAGTCCAAGCTGAACCTGAACCGATATCGAGTATAGAGTCGCCTTCTTGGGGTTCAAGCAGCTCAAGCATAAAGGCTACCGTTGATGGCTGTGAGATAGTTTGACCCTTTCCAATCGGTAAGGGGGCATCTACATAGATTTCCTCTTCAAAACCTTCAGGCACAAAATATTTTCTGTCAATTTTTTCAAAGGCATGAATGATACGCGGTGTTCTTAGAACTCCTGAATTTTGCATACTTTGAATAAGTTCTTTATTTGTTTTCATATTTCTTCCTTTTATACTAATGGGTTTAGAGCTATGTCTAAAAAACCTTGAGGTTCCAGACTTGTTGCGAGCATAACACTGTTAATGTCAATATGCTCAGTCCAAGTTGAAACCTTTTGATGTTCGTTAAGCAGCCAAAACTTTTCAATTTCTTTTGCCAAAGGCAGATATTTATAGAGTTGTGTAAGAGTTTCTTTGAGTGCTTCTTTTTGTTTGAACGTATCAGGATGATTACTTAGGAGAGATACTGTTTGTTCTATGGCGTGTATTCCGATAGACAAGCCGAGTTCCCTAAAGGCAAGACGATACTGCGGGGGATAATTGAGTGTTTGAGTGTGAAGAAAATCTTCTAATCCGCTTTGAACAGCATCGAGCAGAGAAAGCAGGAGTCCTTCAAGCGGTACTTTGTAAAATACCATCAATTGAGCGATTTTTCCCGCATCACTCATAAGCCCGCCTATACCTAAAGAGTCGGCTGTCTCTAGCGGCATCATTGTATACATTTGGGAGGCCTCTTCAATCTCTGTGAAAAGATCTGCAGTTTCCCCCAGCGCAGATGCGGTTGCCGTAAGCTGCAGATATGTTATATATGCATCAAGAGCATCATGCTGTCCCATAGAATTTACCAAAGGACGGGAAAGATCCGTGCTCATTTTCCAATACATTCGCATAGATCCGTCGGGCATCTTGTATGAAAAAGATTTATGGGCAGTTTTTGCAAGTTCAACTGCCCAGCGGATATACTTGACATCTTGGGTTATGTTGGCAGTCTGACTTAATGCATGCATCCATTTTGTAAGATAATGAAAATATTGCCCGTCTTTATCCCACTCTTGTTTCTCATCATATGCTTCATTTGGAGCACGTTCTATCAGTGGCTTACCAATGCGCAAACCTCCAATAGTCGGATGTTCTTTGCAACTTCCACCATCCAAACCACTAATACAGCCTTTGCGAGCATCTTGAAGATGGTATCTGCCAAGAACTGAATGAACCATATCTATAAGTAATAGCGCCATCTTTTTGTAGTGTTGATTATTTGTTTGGCAGTATAGTTGCAGAAAATTGCAAACGGCAAAAGCATCCGTCCATAAATAACGCTTGGCAGGCTTTTTGAAATCTGTTAAGCCTGTTCGCTCGGCAAATTCATTCATAAGAGATTCTGGTATTTCGTTTTTGTTTTTCATTGTTTTTCTCTAATTATACCCATTCCTACTCAATAAGCAAATTTTGAATTTATCTATAATAAAGTATTCTTTACATATGATAATAAAAAGCATTGAAAAAGGAAAAATTATGAAATTAGATAATACAGTTGTAATCGTAGCAGACTTGGGCGAATTAAAAGCGTTTAATGTGAAAAAACATGAAGGGATTTTTAATAATGATCTTAAAATTACATATTCTTTGGAATTGATTGATGATGAAAACTTTATTGAGGGCAGAAAAAAACTTCATGAACTTAAAAGTGATGCCAACGGAAGAATCAACCACGGGAGTATTGAAGAACATAATGTTGAAGAAGAAATTGAAAAAAGAACACTGAAAGAGGTGGCGCAAGATATCAATACAATTGTGCAGCAGACTAATCCAAAATCTCTTTTTTTAGCATTTCCAAAAGAGTCAAATAAAGAACTGATAGAGAAACTAAGCCAAGAAACAAAGGCTGTTTTGAAAAAGAATTTGGAACTGGACTTGGTAAAAACAGACAAAGAAAAGATACTCGCATATTTTCTTTAATGATACCCAGGCGCAGTAAGAAAGAAACTTTTAGCAGATATAGAGTTAAATAAGTATATAATCTGATAAAAATATAAAAT
>CAZDEM010000001.1:0-28427 GCA_964504315.1 uncultured Sulfurimonas sp. | reverse complement strand
GTAACATCTTGATACATGATTTTATCACCATATTCATTTTCAGTCGTTCCCTCGGTATAAGGTGCATTCGATAAATCTATATCTGTCACTGTTTTGGCAAAAAGTGCGGATGTTAATAGAAAGATTCCTATCAGTAGTAATTTTTTCATATATTCCCCTTTTTTACTGTTCATCAATTTTATTCAGTATCATAATATTATGAATATATTGATTCACTTTTTCGTTGAGCTGTGTTTCGTTAAGACTCGCATTTGCATCTCGAAGTTCCTGTTTTTTTCGACATGCTGCTATTACCAGTCTTTCTTGTGTATGGTGTAAGTTTTCAAGCTGATTTACTTGATGCAGATTATCGCTTTCTCCACCCAAAAACCAAATAAACCAAAACAGCAGCATAATCGCTAACAATAATGGAAAAAGTGCAGCCGAACCGTTTCTCATAACTTTCCTATAAAATAACTAAGAATTGCAGCCGCACTCATTGCAGGAGCAAAGCCATAACTTTTCTTTTTTAAAATACCTAAAATCAGAAGATGAATAATGCCGCTAAGCATGATAAAGTATCCGATGGAGCCTAAACCTACAAAAAGAGCACAAAAAGCCCCAAATCGTAAATCACCGCCGCCAAAAGCCATATTTAAAATTATTGGAATTAAAAATATGACAAGAATCAACACTACTGCAATGGCATCATTGAGTGATAAACTTGCATCAAGCCATTTTAAGATAAGTAAACCGAAAAAGGCCGGAATGATTATCTTGTCAGGAATAATTCTTTTTTTACTATCAATATATGAAATTATAAAAGCAACAATTATAAAGTAAACTAATATTATCATCACATTTCCTAGATATTTTTTTGATACTTTTGTGATATTTGAGCTATTGTATGGAAGATATACTTAAATTTATTTTAAGGATGTGATAATTCCCAAAATAAGTTGTGAAATAAGAAAAAATAATTTAAGATGTTACTTTATGGAAGATGTAATTATAAGTATAACATATAATTAAAATATCTTAGAGCTCACTTGCAAACTTTAGAGTATCTATACCATATTTTTGGCGAAGTTTTTGTGTTGAATGTGTGAGCTTATGCATTTTTTGTTCATCTTCAAAGCCTATAAGCGAGAGTTCTTTTTTTGAATCTCTGGTAAAACTAGAGCAGTTTATACTGAGTCGTATAACTTTTAAGCGTTTATGTATATCAGCCGCTAACAAAAGGTTCAGACATAAAGTGTCAAATTTTTTTTCTGTAAATATTTCAGCAAGTGAGATATTTTTATGGGATTTTTGATTCATCTCATACGAGATGCTCAAATGAAATACAGTAGGAATAACTTTAAGTTTAATAATGGCAAAACTGAGATGCCTTGCAAGTACATGGATTCGTCTTTGCAGTTCTGTTCTGTCATATATTGCATCAAAGGTTCTGGATATTCCAATGGACTTTCTTTTGTGGTTAGTTTTAATCTGTGCATCACTTTCTCCGTTGACACGTTTGTAAAGCTCTTTTGCATAGGGTCCCCATGACTCAATCGTTCCTCGTCTTTGTCGTAATGCTCCGAGTGTTTTAATCTGTGCAGAGTGGAGTTTGTTTTTCATACTTTTTCCTATGCCCGCAAAATCTTCTACCTTAATCGGATTAACGAATTTGTCAAACTCATACTCTGTAATCGTTTTGCACCCAAATGGCTTGGCATAGGTAGTTGCGAGTTTTGCAATATAGCGCGTTTGTGCGGCGCCTATCGAGACTGGTAGTTTAAGCTCTTTTTTTATTTCATGCCGTAAGTTGTCTATGAACCGGGGAATATCTTCATCTTCTACCCAGCCGCTTAAATCTCCGTAAAACTCATCAATAGATGCCTGTTCAATAAGTGGGATTTTCAGTGCTAAAAAGTCATGCAGTTTGTGTGAAAGCTCTTGATAGAATGACATATTGGGCGCTTTAATTATGAGATGCGGGCACAGCTGTAGGGCTTCACGAATACTCATGGCAGTTTTTATGCCATAAGCACGGGCTTCATAACTAGAAGTCGTGAGAATCCCGCGTATACGTCCGTCTTCATCTTTAAAGGTGTTGATGTCATTTTCTTCATATTTTGCATAAAATGTAGGAACAAAAGAACCGGAATTTTCAAAATTTACAGTCTGGCTTTTTGCATCTTTATTGAAAATTTTCGTATCACTTCGCCCACCTATAGCCACAGGTTTGTGCTCAAGTTCCGGTTCAATAATTCTTGCAGCACTGACAAAAAAACAGTCTATATCTATGTGTATTTTCATAAAGATATTTTAGGGTGTTTTACATATTCTTGAAATATATATGACAAATTGTCAAAAATTTGCTAAAATTTCAAAGATATTTATAATTTTAAAAAATTTAAACTATAAGGATAAAGAATAATGGCACAGGTACCTGAAGATATAGGATGCGAAAATAAAGAGTGCATAGCAAAAGATGAATGTAAAAGACAAGTGATAGCTAAAAACGGCACAGCACGTGAAATTAAAGAATTTGGCGGAACTGCGACAAAAAAATGCGGTAAGTTTATACAAAAATAGATGAAATATTTTTTAGTAGTTTTTGTTCTTGTTTTGAGTGCATGCAGCATAAAAAATTATGAGTATACAAGTGCTAAAATAGTAATCATAAAATCTCCAAAAATAAAATTTTCAGATATCGGCTATGTAAGACATACAAAAGATGCCATAGAATTAGAACTTTTTATAGCAGGGCATGTGTATAAACGAATTCATATAAATCATTTGATTTGTGTGGATAACGGATGTATGAGCAAAAGTAGTTTTAATCAAGAGTATTTGTCCGGGGCATATCCCTCTTCTTTACTGCAAAATATTATTTTAGGCAAAGCAATATATAACGGTAAAAACAGCTTAAAGCAAGATGATGGATTTATACAGAGAATAAAAACTTCAGATGTAAATATAAAATATATTGTAAACTCCCGAGAAATTTATTTTAAAGACATGCAAAATCATATACTCATAAAAATTAAGGAAGTAAACTAAATGACAAGCCGTAAATTTGTAGGTGCACATGTAAGTGCGAGCGGAGGTGTTTATAATGCACCTCTTAATGCAAAAACAATAGGGGCAAAAGCTTTTGCCCTGTTTACAAAAAATCAAAGACAGTGGGCTGCAAAACCGCTGGATAGTGAGACAATACAAAAATTTAAAACTGCATTGCAGGAGAGTGGTATTTTTCCTCGTCATGTACTTCCGCATGACAGTTATTTAATAAATTTGGGACATCCTGAAGCAGAAAAACTTGAAAAATCAAGAGCTGCTTTTATAGATGAACTGGAACGTTGTGATGCGCTCGGACTTGATAAACTGAACTTTCACCCCGGTAGTCATTTGGCAAAACTGACAAAAAAACAAAAAGAAGACAGTGCTCTTTTGCAAGAAATTGAAAACAAATGTTTGGATGTTATTGCCGAGTCAATTAATATCGCACTTGATAAAACACAAAATGTAAAAGCAGTGATAGAAAATACGGCAGGACAGGGAAGTAACCTCGGTTATAAGTTTGAACATCTGGCATATATTATAGACAGGGTTGAAGACAAATCAAGAGTAGGCGTTTGTATAGATACCTGCCATATGTTTACAGCAGGGTATGATATACGAACAAAAGAAGCATATGATAAAACATGGAATGAATTCGGTGAGATTGTAGGTTTTGAGTATTTAAGCGCTATGCATATTAATGATTCAAAACCGCCACTTGGCAGTAGAGTTGACAGACACCACTCTTTGGGTAAAGGTGAAATCGGACTTGATGCATTTAAGTTTATAATGAATGATGCGCGCATGGATGATATACCGCTTATACTTGAAACAATTGATGAAGCAATATGGCCCCAGGAAATAAAACTTTTATACTCTCTTGAGAATAAATAGTGTAATATGGTCGGTTTAATTTTTTTAAGGAAGAAATGAGTATGAAAAAAACAGCTTTAATGTCACTTGTAGTAAGTTCGCTTTTAATAGCAGGCGGATATAAAATTCCTGAAACTTCAACAAATGCGGTCGCTCTCGGTGCAGCCAATATTGCACATAACCAAAATAATGCGGATGCGGCATATTATAACCCGGCAAAGATGGTTTTTATGTCTGATGAAAATCATATAGAAGCTGATTTAAATTATATTCATATTAATAAAGAAGATTACAAGCCTATTTCAGGGAATATACTGCGTTCGGAAAATGAAAATTTCTATATTCCTAGCTTACACTATGTCTCTCCTAAACTTGGTAAAAATAGTGCCCGAGTAGGAGTTAGTATTACAGCACCGGGCGGACTTTCTAGAAAATGGAATCAAGAACCGGCAAAAGCTTCTGCCCAAGAATTTACTCTAGAAATGATTGAAGTGAATCCAAGTGCCGCATTTAAAATAAATGACAAACTTGGGTTTGCAGTCGGTTTTAGAGTTGTTCATACAAAAGGTGTTGTAAAAAGTAATGGTACCATTGCAGCAGGTCCGGTAATTGCATCGAGAGATATGACTGGAGATTCTGTAGATTTTGGGTATAACTTTGCATTTGCTTATCAACCTGTATCAAATTTAGAATTAGGTCTGACATATCGTTCAAAAGTTGATTTGACGATTGAAGGGAATGCAAATCTTTATACAAATGTAGGTGCCCCGCTCAATACATATGATGGAGCTGGGGGAGTTAGTGTGCCTCTGCCTGCCACACTCAGCTTAGCGGCAGCCTATACATTTCCTACAAAAACAACACTGGAAGTTGTGTATGAAAGAACATACTGGTCTGCGTTCAAACAGCTTGATTTTACATATCCCGTAACATTTCTTAATCCAGTTTTGAAAGCTGCTTTTGATGACGCTAAGCCAAAAAACTGGAATGATACAAACACATTTCGTTTTGGTCTAACACAAGCACTTGATAAGATGACACTTATGGCCGGACTTGTCATAGATGAAACTCCGGTTCCTGAAAAAACTTTGGGGTATGAACTTCCGGGTAGCGATACGCTAGCCGTTTCATTAGGTGGACGTTATAAAATAAATGATAAAATAGACCTAGGACTATCGGCACTCTATTCTATGCATGATAAAAGAACCGTGTCGGCATCCATTAACGACAATAAAATTGATGGCGAATTTACAGAGGGTGATGTTTTAATCATCTCTGCCGGACTTGGTTATAAATTTTAAGGAAATAATTGAAAACATTAGTTAACTTTTTAAATGAAAAAGAGATTGAAAAATCGGAAATATTTATACATCTAAAGTGTAGTATAAATGAAGCCAAAATGCTTCAATATATAGCACACAGGTATATGAAAGGACAGGATGATGTACTTGTACTTGATTTACTGCAGGATTTGTATAAAAGTGAAAATTATGAGCATCTGCAGCATCTTAAAGAGTTGAAAAACCTGCTTGAACTCGGATGGCTGCATCAACAAAGTTTTACTCCCGTAAAAATTGCCGATGTAACACCATTAGAGCTTTTAAATACTGCCGTAGGGCTGACACCTGCATTTTTGAAACTGCTACAAGACGGCACACTTGATTTGGATTTACCGGAAATAAAGCCTTATTCTGATCATTTGGAATATCTGCAGGATCAGTTTTTCAGAATAGAGCTCTATCAAAAGATGAGTGTTATCCGCCAAAATGTACATGAACATTCGCTTGGTATTGACAGACTGCAAAATAAACTCAAACTGCTTGAAAAACGTATAGAAGAGAGGGTAAAACAGAGTTCTGAAAATCTTGTTTTGGATAAATTTTTCAAACAAAAGAAAATGAGTAATTATGAGCAGGTAATATTTATTGCTCTGCTTCGTGAAGAGTACGGCTCGACTGATTCATCTTTGAGAGAGATGAACACGCTTATAGATTTAATATCTTTAGATGAATATGAACGTATTAAAAACCGTTCACTTCTTGAGGAAGGTTCAAACCTTTTAAGCAATGGCATTATTGATTATGAAGAGATGTTGAATCCTTTTGGTGGTATCAGCCGTTCATTTTATATAGTAGATGATGTGCTTCAAAGTATTATTCATCCGCAAAAAACCAAAAAAGTAACACGTTTGAAACTCAATGCTCTGGTAGAGGAGCAGGATATTTTTGAACTTGTGGAACCTGAAACTTCTTTAGATGATGTGGTCCTTAATGACAAAACAAAAGAGACACTGCAAAACTTGATGAAACAGGTAGACAAAGATGTGGTTTCACGTCTTGTAAAATGGGGTATAAAAGATAAAAAAAGCGGTATTGATGCACGTATCATTTTTTACGGACCTGCAGGAACGGGGAAAACGATGACGGCATACTCTTTGGCAAAATCACTCAAACGTCAGGTATTGGCTTTTGACTGTTCTAAAATTCTTTCTATGTATGTGGGTGAGAGTGAAAAAAATGTTCGCAAAATTTTTGATACCTTTTATGAACTCAGTGAAAAAACAAAAACAGAGCCAATACTGTTACTAAATGAAGCAGATCAGTTTTTGGGTGCGAGAAGCAGCGGTAATATAACAGGCTCAGATCAGATGCACAATCAGATGCAAAATATCTTTTTAGAGCAGATAGAAAATTTTCGAGGTATGCTTATAGCAACAACAAATTTACTTGAAAATATAGATAAAGCATTTTCAAGACGATTTAATTATAAAATTGAGTTTAAAAAACCTGATACACAACAAAGACTTGAACTCTGGAAAAAAATGCTGCCTAAAGAAGCTCCGTATGAGGAAAACTTTAATGTAGAAGCACTTGCCGAGTACTCATTAACAGGTGGACAAATCAGTCTTATAGTTAAAAATACAGCTTATAAAGTTGCAGTAAGAGAAAAACCTCTTTTTACACTCAAAGATTTTATAGATGAAATCAAGCGTGAAAAAAATGCAAATTTTGACAGTGAAAAATCAATGGGCTTTTTAAATAAATAAACCTTCCCTCTGCTAGTGTTGCGATAAGTGACATTTGGCATGAGTTATCTCCCACAAAACTTTTTTTTAATATTCATTTTGCTATAGTGCAGTAACTGTTTTTTCTAGGAAGAAATGGAAAAGAGTGCGCAACAGCTGCTGTTTTTCATTGTTAGAAGACAAATATAAAAATTAGTTATATTTTGAATAAATATAACTTTTAAAATAAAAGGTAGGTTATATGGAGCATATTAGTACTGCAAATCCGTATTTTGGGGTATTTGTACTTTTTGTTATCACATTTGGTGCATTTATTACAACAACTGTCATCGCTCGATTGGCGAGTCGTGCATTAGCACGTAAAGACAGTGAAAAGATTAAACTTTCTGTTTATGAATGTGGACCTGAAATCACTAAACAGCCAAATAGAGTGTCACCGCAGTTTTATCTGTTTGCACTTCTGTTTTTACTCTTTGATGTTGAAATCGTATTTATGTTCCCATGGGCAGTTGATTTTAAAGTTCTGGGTTGGTTTGGTTTTGTTGAAATGCTGATGTTTATATTGTTGTTGGCAATCGGTTTTGTATATGCATGGAAAAAAGGAGCGCTAGAATGGCACAACATAAAGTAAATTATACACAAGACGGCGGATTACCGATAGCTCTTACCAGTGTAGATAAAATTGTAAACTGGGGACGTTCAAACTCTCTTTGGGCGTTGACTTACGGTCTTGCATGCTGTGGTATTGAAATGATGGCATCAGGTGCTTCAAGATATGATTTTGACCGTTTTGGAACAATCTTTCGTGCTTCACCTCGTCAAGCTGACGTTATGATTGTTGCGGGAACTTTAACAAAGAAGCATGCTGAATTTATTAAACGTTTATATGATCAAATGACTGAGCCTCGATGGGTAATTTCCATGGGGTCATGTGCAAACACAGGCGGTATGTTTAATACATATGCAACAGTACAGGGGTGTGACAGAATTATTCCTGTTGATTTGTACCTTCCGGGCTGTGCACCACGTCCTGAAACATTACAGTACGGTGTAATGTTACTTCAAAAGAAAATTCGTGCAAACAAAGCAGGCAATGCACAAAAAGCTAAGAGGTTAATGTAATATGAGAGCGTATAAACCTAAAGACGATGTACAGGCAAAAGCATATTATACAGACAGATTTTATGTTGCACCGCAGGTTCCAAAAACGTCTGTTGAAGAAGATGAAGTATTTGCTGCTGATTTAGAGGCAATAAAAGAAAAATTTGACGTAAAAGATGCTTATATCCAAGTAGAACAGATGGTAGTTTATATCAATGCACATGATATTTACGGTGTTTTACAACTGATGAGAGATGAGCTTGCTTATACGCAGCTTTCGGAACTCTCTGCTATTGACTGGCTGGCAAAAGATGATACTTTTGAAATTTTCTATCAAATGCTTTCAATGACGAAACGCAAGCGTATTCGTGTGAAATATTTCATCGAAAATGGACAGGCTGTAGATTCTGTTGAAAAACTTTTTAGAAGTGCTGACTGGAGTGAGCGTGAAATGTTCGATATGTTCGGTATCCAAGCGAATAACCATCCGTTTATGAAAAGAATTCTTATGCCTTATGACTGGGAAGGACATCCTCTTTTAAAAACATATCCATTAGAAGGTGACGAGTTTGCTGCATGGTATGAAGTAGATAAAATTTACGGCAAAGAAGCACGTGATATTATCGGGCCTGAACTCCGTGATACCGCTAGAGTGGACAGATATGATTCTGAGCGTTTTGCACGCCTTGGGCATGAAGTTCCTAAAGGTACTGAAATTACCGGTGATGAACCGGCAGTTTCTGAGTCGTACCAAGAAGAGGAAGGCGTTTTCCTCATCAAAAAACTTGATAAAGAGTCATCAGTAGTTATTGATGATCCACAAAGATAAGGTGGTATAAGATATGGCACAGGTAAAAAACAGATTAACACCGTTTTTTGAAAATATAACATTTGACAGAGATGATAATGAACTGGTACTAAACTTTGGTCCACAGCACCCGTCTGCTCACGGACAGTTACGTTTAATGTTGCACCTGCAGCAAGAACAGATTGTTAAGGCGCATCCGGATATCGGTTATTTGCACCGCGGTATGGAAAAGATGGCTGAGAATATGATTTATAATGAGTTTATGCCGACAACTGACCGTATGGATTATATTGCATCATCTTCAAACAACTATGGTTTTGCATTGGCTGTTGAGAAACTTATCGGACTTGAAGTACCTCGTCGTGCAAAAGTTATTCGTATGCTTCTTTTAGAGATTAACCGTTTAATGTCTCACCTTTTCTGGCTTGCAACTACTGCACTTGATATCGGTGCGATGACAGTATTCTTATTTGCATTCCGTGAAAGAGAATATTTGATGGATATTATAGAAGGGTATTGTGGCGCAAGACTTACACATGCGGCTATTCGTATAGGTGGTGTTCCGTTAGATATTCAAGACAGCTTTTTACATCAACTAAGAGTGTTTTTAAACAAACTTCCTCAAAATATTAAAGATTATGAAGACCTTTTAGATTCTAACCGTATTTGGTTAATGAGAATGGAAGAGGTCGGAACAATTTCAACTGAGATGGCACTTTCGTGGGGTTGTACAGGTCCAATGCTTAGAGCCAGTGGTGTTGCGTGGGATATTCGTAAAGAAGAACCATATGAACTGTATGATGAAGTTGAATTTGATGTACCTTTTTCAGACAAAGGTGATAACTTTGCAAGATACCGTATTTATATGGAAGAGATGAGACAAAGTGCAAAGATTCTTTACCAATGTATAGAAATGTATGAAAAATGTGAAAAAGATGGTCAGACTGAATTAATGGCACATGCGCCGAAATATATTTCTGCGCCGAAAATTGACATTATGACGCAAAACTACTCTTTGATGCAGCATTTTGTACTTGTTACACAAGGGATGCGACCACCGGTAGGTGAAGTATATGTTCCGACTGAATCACCAAAAGGTGAACTTGGATTTTACATTAATTCTCAAGGCGGACCATACCCTTACAGACTCAAACTGCGTGCACCGTCATTTTGGCATACAGGAATACTTACTGACCTTTTACCTGGTCACTATATTCCGGATGTTGTATCTATTATTGGTACTACAAATATTGTATTTGGTGAGGTTGACAGATAATGAAACGATATGATTTAAGACACTTAAAAGATAATTTTGAACCTCGAATGAAAGAGATTTTAGAAGAGTCGCACAAACCGACGGAAACATTGATATTCCTTTTTGAAATTGGTGATTTTTCTCCGATTCAAAGAAGTGCTGATTTAGTAAAAGAGTGTGGGTATGAACTGTATAACTCATTAAAATTTAACGAAGTCGACTGGACTATCGTAGTAAAAAAATAGGAATTGAATGTGAGCAAAGTATATTTTTCTACTTGGAATGGTGAGCTTGTTAATAATATTGGCAAACCCCAAGAAGAGTGGGAAGAATCAGCTTATAATTTACCGGCACAATATGATGACCACCGCGATTCAAAAGCTTTTATAGGCTGGGACGGTGTTTCGTTGTTTAATGAGGATGTGGATGTTATCCGTTTGGCAATGGAATATGCTGCACAGTATCAAGTCTATTCAGAAGCATGTGGAAGATGTGCACCTGGAAGATGGGGTGGTCGAATTCTTTATGACCAGCTTGATAAAATCGCTCGTGGTGAAGGTGAAATAGCTGATTTAGATCACTTAAAAGAAATTGGTAAAAGTATGCAGATTACTTCTAAGTGTGAGATTGGAAAAACAGTTCCTAATCCTATACTTGATTTAATGAATCATTTTGAAGATACATTTTTAGAGTGTATTAATGAAAAGAAAAAATCAAAGCATTATGATGATTCAATCGGCTACATTGCTAAAATAACAGCACCGTGTACTGATGCTTGTCCTGCACATGTTGATATTCCGGGTTATATCGAAGGCGTAAGAGATTTACGTTTTGATGATTCACTAGAAGCAACACGTCAGACAATGCCGCTTGCGCATACTTGTGGACGTGTTTGTCCGCATCCGTGTGAAGATGCCTGTCGTAGAACAAATCTTGATGAGCCAATCTCAATTATGGCGTTGAAGCGTCTTGGTGCAGACTGGGAAACTGATCATGAGTATGAATTTTTTCATCCTATGGAGAAAAAGTCGCCGATTGGTAAAAAAGTGGCTGTTATCGGTGCAGGACCTGCCGGACTTACGACTGCTTATTATTTAGCAGCAGAGGGTATAGAAGTTGATGTTTATGAAGATCTTCCTGTCCTTGGCGGAGAAGTTGCAGTTGGTGTACCAGAATACCGTATGCCTATTGACAAGTATAATCAAGATATAGAATGTGTGCGTGATATGGGTGTGAATTTCATCACAAACTCAAGAATTTCAGCAGATGATATGCGAAGATTTGAGAATGACTATGATGCAACTATGGTTGCCGTTGGAACAAGAATCTCTAAAAAAGTGCGTTGTGAAAATGAGCGACCTGAAATCAAAGGTTACTGGGGTGCTATTGACTTTCTTGACCGTGTAAATCTGTATGAAAAATATGATATTAAAATTCCAAAAGAGGTGCAGGAAGAAAATCTGCTCACAACTGACTATGTAGATTTAACAGGTAAAACTGTTGTGTGTGTCGGTGGTGGATTTACTTCAATGGATGTTGTTCGCTGTGCAATTCGCGCAAACGCCAAAAAAGTTTATATGATTTATCGTCGTGATGAAAAAACTATTATTCGCAATACAACGTATGAAGAGTACCATGAAGCGGTTGAAGAGGGAGTAGAGTTTCTTTTTCACTCAGCTGTAAATAAAATTACAACAGATGAAAATGATGTTCTTACAGAGCTTTTGATTGATAAGTTTGAACTGGTGCCTGACCCTAACGGAGGACGTGCGCAGCTTGTAAAAATAGAGGGTGAATCTTATACGATTGAAGCAGATTATTTAGTCCCCGCTGTTTCTCAGTCTGCTGATTTGGACTTACTGCCTGAGGAGTGGGAGATTGAGATGACTTCATGGGCCACTATTAAAACGAATGGCAAAGATTATATGACATCACGTAAAGGTATTTTTGCTTCAGGTGACTGTGAATATGGTCCGATGACAATTGTGAATGCAGTAGGACAGGCTAAACGTGCTGCATCAGTTATGAGTAGATATGTTCAAACAGGTGAAATTTCTTTAACAGACGAAGAGATTATGGAAGATCATTTAAATAAACTCAAAGTATATGATAAAAAAGAAAAGGTCACCGGCTGGCTGCCTGGTCTGCCTCGTGAGCACTCTTCAGTACTGGATGTTGAAGTTCGTAAACATAATAATGCAGAAGTAAACCTTGGTTTTACGCAAGAACAGGCGTTAAGTGAAGCGGATAGATGTATGCGTTGTTATTATATAGCAATGGTACAGGCATAAGGGAGGCTGTGAATGAGTAAAATTATTAATTTTAAGATTGACGGCAAAAATGTTAGTGCGCTTAAAGGGGAAACTATCCTGCAGGCTGCTAGAAAAAATGACATTTATATTCCTACCATGTGCTACATCTCTAAAACTTCACCATGTGCATCTTGCCGTATATGTTCTGTAGAAGTAGAAGGTGTGGACGGATTTATTCTTTCATGTAACACACCGCCGACTGAGGGAATAGAAGTAAAAACAAACTCAGCTGAACTTGAGAGTGAACGCACAAATATTATGAAGCTTTATGATGTGAATCATCCGCTTGAATGCGGAGTGTGTGATAAATCAGGTGAGTGTGACCTGCAAAATATGACTTTAGAATTTAATGTATCACAGCAAGAATTCTCAGCACGCGATCAGCTTCGTAAAACAGAAGATTGGGGACTGATAAATTACGACCCGTCTCTTTGTATTATGTGTGAAAAATGTGTACATGTATGTAATGAAGTTATCGGAGATGATGCTATTGAAGTAAAATTCGGCGGATATTCTTCTGTAATTATTCCAAAAGATTCCGATACGCTTGATTGTACTTTTTGCGGCGAGTGTATAGCAGTTTGTCCTGTGGGTGCTTTGGTGAGTTCAGATTTTAAATACTCTGCAAATGCTTGGGAACTTTCACGTGTACCATCAACTTGTGCACACTGTTCTGCAGGGTGTGCTTTAGAGTATGAAACACGTCACAGCGGTATTAACGCTGATGATTCAATATACCGTGTAAAGAATAATTTTGAGTTTAACTCTCTTTGCGGAGCAGGGCGTTTCGGCTTTGATTTTGAAAATCGTAAAGGTAAAGATGAAGTTGCATTTAAAAAGGCTGTTGAAGCGATAAAAAATGCAAATGCAATTCGTTTTTCTTCTATAATTACGAATGAAGAAGCACATATATTACAGCTTTTAAAAGAGAAAATGGGTCTGAAACTTTTCAATGAAGATGCACGCTTATACGGTGACTTTATGAAAGCATATAGCTCTGTAAGGGGGAAACTGCATCACAGCGCTTCTATGGACGCCGTAAAACAGGCTGATGCAATTATAGTCATCGGTACTCGAATAGCGACTGATAACCCGATGGTTCGTTATGCGATACGAACCGCTTCACAGCATAACGGCGCAAAGATTGTCTATGCACATCCGCTTGAAGATACTTTGATGAAAAATACTGCAACGCAGTTTATGAAATATGAAGTGGGAACAGAAGAGGGCGTTATGGCACTCCTTGCAAATGAACTTCTTAAAAACAGTGATGTAGATGAACAGACAAGAGCATTTTTAGATGATTTAGATTTAGGCTATCTTGAAGCTGAAAGTAATGTGGGGGATGATGAACTTACATTGATGACAAAGTCATTTAAAAGAGCAAGAAATCATGTACTGGTGATTGGGAATGATGTTTTTGCACATAAACGTGCAGGAAATATCGCTAAACTGGCTGCTTTGATTGAAAAATATACAGAATTTTCACTACTTATTGTTCCGAGTGAAGTGAACACTGCAGGTGTTTCACTTACATGTAATCTTGATATTGATGAAAATATAAGCAATGTTGTTGCTTATAATGCCGAGGGTGACTTTATAATGTCATCATTAAAAGATTCAGATTTGGCTATGCCGGCACTTAATCAGGTAGAGGGAACAGTTGTGAATGTTGACAATCAGGTTCTCCCGCTTAATGTTGCCCTTTCATTTGAGGGTTATACTTTAAATGATATAGCGAATGCCTTAGGTTTAGAAAAAGAAAATACGATTGATTATACAAAAGAGTTAAATACCTCCAAAGGTTTTAAACCAATTGCATTTGATGATTTAGAAAACTTTTTAACATTGCATGGTGAAGATAAAAGAGGCTATATTTTAGATGAAGTATCATGTGAAATGGATTCAAAAATAGAAGCAATTGAAGATTTACCGGAGTTTAACGGTACTGTGATTTACAACTGTAACCCTGTGCTGCAGTTTAATGAGTTTACAAATAAAGCACATCAGTTGGAAAAAGATACAAGTTTGAGAGGTTCGGCGCAATTTGCTGCAGCTGCACGAATTGCGGACGGTGATGTTGTCCAAATTAGTTTTGCATCAAAGACTCTGCAGAGAGTATTTAAGCTTGATGATGAACTAAAAGGAACTATAGCACTCAATCCTACCTTTGATTTAGGTCAGGATTTCAGCAGATATAGATTTGAAAAATCCAAAATAGTGAGAGTAGTATAATGAGTAAAATTACTATAAATATTGACGGAAAAGAAGTACAAACGCAAGAGGGTGAGTATTTATTAAATGCTGCCCGTGCCAATGATATTTTTATCCCTGCAATATGTTATTTGACAAGATGTAGTCCTACATTAGCCTGTCGTATATGTTTAGTTGAGGCAGACGGCAAGCAGGTATATGCTTGTAATGCCAAAGCCAAAGACGGTATGAGTATTACAACTTCTACCCAGACGATTGAAAAAGAACGTCGTGCAATTATGGAAGTGTATGATGTGAATCATCCACTTCAATGTGGTGTATGTGACCAGTCCGGTGAGTGTGAACTTCAAAATTATACATTGCATATCGGAGTAGATTCACAGAACTATGCGATAAAAGATGTAGATAGAAGTTCTCATGACTGGGGACACCTGCATTATGATCCGGGTCTTTGTATAGTCTGTGAGCGATGTGTAACTGCATGTAAAGATATGATAGGTGACAACTCATTAAAAACGATTCCTCGCGGAGCAGATGCGCTTAATGCGGATTATAAAGCTGAAATGCCAAAAGACGCTTACGCAATGTGGAATAAACTCAACAAATCTGTTATTGGTCTAACAAACGGAACGGATGTGCTTGATTGTACTTCTTGTGGAGAGTGTGCGGCTGTTTGTCCGGTCGGTGCTTTAGTTGATACTCATTTTATGTATAAATCTAATGCATGGGAACTCAAGCAGATTCCTGCAACCTGCGGACACTGTTCTGCAGGATGTCAGATATCTTATGATGTAAAACATGCAAGTATCGAGAATCCTGAAGATAAAATCTACCGTGTAATGAACGAATGGAACTATGTATCACTTTGTGGAGCCGGAAGATATGGATTTGATTATCAAAATGCTGATGCCGTTAAAGATGAAGTTGCATTTGCCAATGCTGTTGAAGCTTTCAAAAAAGCAGACACTGTTTGCTTTACTTCAACTATTACAAATGAAGAAGCATATCTGCTTCAAAAAATGAAAGAGAAGTTCGGATACAAACTTGTAAATAATGAAGCAAAAGCATTGCAGACATTTTTAAATAATTACAGTCAAATCAGCGGTAAAAAGCTTTACGGCAGTGATTTGGAAGCGGCACATCATGCAAACTTTACTATTTCAATAGGAAGTGCTTTAAAAAGTGATAACCCAAATGCCAGATATGCTTTAAACAATTCAATGACAGTAAATAAAGGTGCAGGACTTTATTTTCATCCGGTCAAAGACCCTATTATTGAGGGTCTTGGTAAATCAATTATGACAATAGAACATGCTCCTCTTCAGGAAGAAGCGGCTTTATACCTTGTTCTTGACTTATTTGCAGATAAATCAAAACTACCGTCTGATATTGTCGAATATTTAGCATCATTTCATTCACTAAAGACTATAACTGTTGAAGAAGTTGTTAAAGAAAAAGTTGTTGAAATTGTAAAAGAGATCAAAGTAAATGAAGAGACAGGCGAAGAAGAAGAGGTTGAAGTAGAAAAATCTAAGATGGTTTCTACTAAAGTTTCAAAAGAAGTTGAAGTTGATGATAACAGACTTTTAGAAATTCTTGGCGCTGATGATAAATTTATGGAAGTTTTAGAGAAAAACCTTAAGAAAAAAGACACCTTTGCTCTTATGATAGGACCGGATCTGTATACACATCCAAATGCAAAGAATTTAGCACGTTTGGTTGCATTAGTCGAAAAATATTCTGATTTTGAATTAACAATGATTCCGTCATTGACAAACTCACTCGGTGTTGCTCTTATATGTGAACTAGATGATGAAAAAGGTGCATATACTGTTGGTTACAATACAGAGGGTGATTTTGTACTCTCAGGTCTTGGTGACGGCGATTTGGACATGCCTGCTATAAACCAGCAAGAAGGAACCTTGACATCTGTAAACAAGCGTGTTAATCCGACAAATGCAGCTATTGGGTATGGCGGATATGAATTAAACGACATTGCCAATGCGCTTGGATTTGAAACGGAGAATGTGATTGACTATACAGTAGAACTTCCAACAGCGTCAGGATTTAAAGCAGAGAAATTTGACAATCTGCCGAATCATTATGAAAATGACGGTACAGAAGTCAGAGGCTATGTGTTAGAAAATGTAGCAGTTGCGCCTACTGGTGATGAAAGTGTGGAAAAATTCAGTGAAGATAAGCTAGAAGGGTGTATAATTTATTTAGCTAACCCTGTAAGACAATTTACAGATTTTACATACAAGACAACAAATCTTGATGAAGTAAGCGGTATTTATATGAGTGAAGAGTACTTGTCTAAAACTGATTACAATGAAGGTGATACGGTTACTGTTAAAACTGCAAAAGGTGAGCTGACGACAAAAGTAGTTAGTGATAATAAAATTGCAGGTGATATAGTAGTTTTACCAACATTTGATAAAAAATTAAACTCAGAAGCACTCTTTGACGGCTACCGTTTTAGTACAGCTTCAATCCAAAAGGGGTAATATATGGATACAGCATATTTAATTGAAACGATAATAAAAGTCGTAGTAATTTTACTTATATTCTCTGCATTAGCGGGTATCGGTACATATTTTGAGCGTAAAATACTTGCATTTATGCAGCGTCGTTTAGGGCCGATGTATGTTGGACCATACGGTTTACTACAGGTTGCAGCAGACGGTGTGAAACTTTTTACAAAAGAAGATATTATTCCTACGAATGTTGTTGGACCTGTCTTTAAACTTGCACCTGTAATTACTGCGGCGACTGCATTTATGGCAGCTGCAGCAATTCCGTTTTTCCCGCAGTTTACAATTTTTGGTTATACGGTACATCCGATTGTAGCTGATTTGAACATCGGTATTTTATATATTCTTGGTGTTATGGCAGTTGGGTTATATGGACCGTTACTCGGCGGTATGGCTTCGGCAAATAAATTTTCCCTGCTTTCAGCAGCACGTACGGCAGCAGTATTTATCTCTTATGAAGTTGTAAGTGGTTTGTCTATACTTGCTCCAATTATGATGGTTGGCTCTTTGTCTTTGATTGATTTTAATAATTATCAAGCAGGCGGTATCAGTGATTGGATTATATGGTCTCAGCCTGTGGCATTTGTTCTTTTTTGGATTTCTGCTTTTGCTGAAACTGGACGTACACCGTTTCACCTTATAGCAAATGACCATGAGATTATCGATGGTTTCGGTACTGAGTACTCCGGTATGAGATGGGGTCTTTTCTTCATTGGTGAATATGCAAATATGTTCTTTATCTCATTTGTAATTCCTCTTATCTTCTTAGGCGGATATGGTGATGGAAGTATGCTTGGAGCATTAGGACTGATAGGTAAAGTTGCATTTTTCTTTTTCTTCTTTCTGTGGACAAGAGCTGCTTGGCCGGATGTAAGACCGGATCAGCTTATGTGGTTGTGTTGGAAAGTACTAATGCCATTAGCCGTGATTAACGTTGTAATCACCGGTTTAGTGATGATGTTTTAAGGGGATAATGAATGAAAATGGAACAATTTAATGACAGAAACGTAGCTGAGAACGGTTACTTTTTAGTTGATATTGAAGATTATCCTACAGATGGTTGGGGTAAATTTAAGCGTGTTGTAAAGAGAAGTTTCAAAGGCGAGCTTTTTGTCGGTCTTTGGGTAGTACTGCGTGAAATGATTCGATTCGATATTCACACAATAAAATATCCTGAAGAAAAAATGCCTATCGGTCCTCGTTATCGTGCAGTGCATGAAATGAAAAGACTTTGGGAAAGTGATACTGAGCGTTGTATTGGCTGTGGTCTTTGTGAAAAGATTTGTATCTCTGACTGTATTCGTATGGATACACGAATAGATGAAAACTCACGTAAAGAGGTAAGTGAATATACGATTAACCTGGGAAGATGTATTTTTTGTGGTTACTGTGCTGAAGTTTGCCCGGAACTTGCGATCACACATGGTGGAGAGTATGAAAATGCTTCAGACCAGAGAGAACATTTTCTTCTGTTTGAAGATATGTTGACACCGATAGATAAAATGAAAGCCGGTAAACAGTTAGAGTTTGAAGGTTTTGGTGCAATTACACCACATGAAGATGAGCGTGTTAAAAAAACACCTCTAGCATATTAAGGAGTTTGGATTATGTTTGAAGCGGTAGCGTTTTACTTGTTTGCATTTTTAACGATTGCGATGTTTTTCATCACAGTGACGACATCACAGGCGTTATATGCATTAACTGCGTTGGCAGCAGGAATGATTTTTATATCGGCATTTTTCTTTATTCTGGGTGCTGATTTTTTAGGTGCGGTGCAAATAATAGTTTACACGGGTGCAGTAATGGCTCTGTATGCTTTTGGTATGATGTTTTTTGATACAACAAGAGAAGTCAAAGAGAAGCAGGGAAATAAATATATCATCGTCGGCTTATCAACATTGGCGGCAGTTCTAGTGGTTATTATATTTGCGGCACCTATGGTATCTGAAAATATTGTAGCACTTTATCCTGCAATTGACGGCATCGGCAATACGCAAGAAGTCGGTTTAGTACTTTTTACAAAATACCTTATACCATTTGAAGTAGCTGCAATTATGCTGCTTGTTGCAATGGTTGCCGGAATTGTACTTGCAGGTAAAAAAATGGATCTTTCAATTACGCTTTTAAATGATGCTGAGATTGAAGAAGAAAAAAATAAAAAGGTGCTTTCATGATGGAAATAGGCTTAAACCATTATCTAGTTTTATCTACTATTTTATTTGCTATTGGTTTAGTGGGTGTTATGCGTAGAAAAAACCTTCTTTTGCTGTTTTTTGCAACTGAAATATTATTAAATGCAGTCAATGTGGCTTTTGCTGCTATTTCGCATTATTATGGTGATTTGACTGGGCAGATGTTTGCATTTTTTGTAATTGCTATTGCTGCTTCGGAAGTTGCAGTCGGTCTTGGACTCCTGATAGTATGGTATAAACGCCATAATTCAATAGACTTAGATGCATTAACAACGATGAAAGGATAAAGAATGGAAAAATATTTATATATAGCACTCTTTGCTCCGCTTGTTAGTTCTTTGTTCTCAGCACTTTTTACGGCTACTCCAAAGAAACTTTTTACAGGTATTGTGGCAAGTTTACTGATATTAACTTCATTTGTTGCAAGTACAATACTTTTAATGTATATACTTAAAGGCGGAGAGCCTGTACATGTAACTATGATGACATGGATGGAAACAGGTGATTTATACATTCCTTTTGGCTTTGTAGTGGATCAGATTTCTGTAACTATGATGATGGTTGTAACACTGGTTTCTACTGTTGTGCATGTTTACTCGATTGGGTATATGGACCATGACAAAGGATTTAACAGATTCTTTGCGTGGCTTTCAGCTTTCGTTTTTTCAATGATGGTTCTTGTTATGAGTGATAACTATGCAGGTCTTTTCATCGGTTGGGAAGGTGTCGGTCTTTGTTCTTGGGGACTAATCGGCTTCTGGTTTCATAAAAAGAGTGCTACTTGGGCAGCCAATGAAGCATTTATTATGAATCGTATCGCTGACCTTGGTATGCTTATCGGTATCTTTTTAGTATATTGGCACACAGGGACACTTCAGTATGATGAAGCATTCGCTGTAATGCCATCACTTGATAATGCAACATTGACATGGATGGGAATATTTTTGTTTATTGGTGCTATGGGTAAATCAGCACAGTTTCCACTGCATACTTGGCTTGCTGATGCGATGGAAGGTCCTACACCGGTATCTGCACTTATTCACGCAGCAACAATGGTTACGGCGGGTGTTTATCTTGTCGTGCGTTCAAATGAACTCTACAGCCTGATCCCAAATGTAGGTCTCTTTATTGCCTCTCTTGGTGCTTTTGTTGCAGTATTTGCAGCGTCTATGGCACTTGTAAACCGTGATATGAAAAGAATTATCGCTTATTCTACACTTTCACAGCTGGGTTACATGTTTGCAGCAGCAGGGCTTGGTGCTTACTGGGTTGCACTTTTTCACCTAATGGCACACGCATTCTTTAAAGCACTGTTATTCTTAGGTGCAGGTAATGTTATGCATGCTATGCATGATGAACTTGATCCGTTTAAAATGGGTGGATTGAAAAAAGTAATGAAGTGGACATGGATTATGATGACGATTGCTTCATTGGCACTGGCAGGCATCTTTCCATTTGCAGGTTTCTTTTCAAAAGATACCATTCTTGAAGCTGCGTTTGCAGAACATCACTTTGTGATTTACGGTGTACTTCTTTTCACTGCAGGTTTAACAGCATTCTATTCATTCAGACTTGTCGCACTTATCTTTCATGGGGAAGAGCGTTATAAAATTTTTGGAATTCATCCACATGAAGCATATAGATTTATGCTTATTGCAATGAGTCCATTATTGATTTTAGCTATGATTGCCGGGATTTTTAAAGAGCCTTTCTTTAACATGGTAGAAGAGATACTTGGTGCTGCTGAGTATCATATACATTCTCATACAACAGCATTAATTATGCTTGTAGGAACACAAATTTTTGTTGCCTTGGCTATTCTTTATGCATACAAAAAATATGCAAACAAAAAAGTTACAGTTCCAGACGGTACAAGTGTGGTAGAAAATTCATTTATATATAAATTATTGTTCAATCAATACTACATTCCTTACTTTTATGAAGAGTATATAGTAAAACCGTATAGAGAACTTTCAGAAGTTTTCTGGACAAAAGTTGATTTAAAAATAGTTGATGCAACTGTTGACGGGATTGCAGGTATTGTTTACGGTACCGGTGAGAAAACAAGGCAAATGCAAAGTGGTAATTTATCTACTATGCTTAAATGGATGGTAGCAGGTCTCGTTGGGCTGCTGTCACTCGCTGTAGTGTTCGGACTTGCAGCAAGATATTCTGATGAGATTTTAGCATTCTTGTCAGCTTTAGGAGTTTAGTATATGTTAGATCATATTTTATCGTTATTAATTTTCTTTCCGGCACTGGCTGCTGTGTTTGGTTTTATGATACAAAAAGAGAGTATGCGTGCATACGGTGTCTCAGTTGCTGCGATTGAGTTTGCACTGGCATTGTGGTTGTGGTATGTCTTTGACGGCAGCGTATCAGGAATGCAGTTTATGGAAAGTCTTCCGTTAGTTCCCTCTTTTGGAATAAATTATACCTTAGGCGTTGACGGTATTTCAGTATTTATTATTATACTCTCAGCATTTTTTACACTGCTTGGAATCGGTTCTTTAACAGATACTAAACAAGTGAAATATATGATTATCACTCTTTTGTTTTTACAAATGACGATGGTCGGTGTTTTTGCTGCACTTGATGCGATTGTATTTTATATATTCTGGGAACTTTCACTTGTACCGATGCTTTATATAATCGGTGCATGGGGTGGACCATTGCGAATATATGCTTCTATAAAATTCTTTTTATATACATTTGCAGGTTCACTTGTAATGCTTGTAGGTATGCTTTTTATGGCATATTTTTACTATCAGGCGACAGGTGTTTGGAGTTTTGCTCTTTTAGACTGGTATAGACTTATACTGCCTGAAACATTTCAGCTCTGGCTTTTTGCGGCTTTCTTTCTTGGTTTTGCCATTAAAGTGCCTATGTTTCCATTTCACACATGGTTACCATATGCACACGGTCAGGCACCGACAATTGGTTCTGTAATTCTTGCGGCAATTCTTTTAAAGATGGGTACCTATGCATTTGTGAGATTTTCATTACCGTTATTTCCTGATGCGTCGGCATTTTTTATGATTCCTATTGCTATACTGGCTATTATCATGGTTATATATACTGCAATGGTTGCCTATGCGCAAAAAGATATTAAACAGGTTGTTGCGTACTCTTCTATTTCACACATGGGTATCATTATCTTAGGAACATTTGCTTTAAATGTTGAAGGTATTTCGGGTTCTATATTCCTGATGCTGGGTCACGGTGTTGTAGCAGGTGCCTTATTCTTGCTTGTCGGTGTCATTTATGACAGACGTCATACAAAACTTATGAGTGAATTCGGCGGTTTGGCACATGTTATGCCTAGATATGCAACTATCTTTGGAATTATGATGATGGCTTCAGTCGGTATGCCGCTTACAATTAACTTTGTAGGTGAATTTTTATCTCTGCTCGGCTTTTATCAACAATCACATATTTTGACTTTGTTAGCAGGTACGGGTATTATCGTTGGTGCTATTTATATGCTCGCAGCATATAAAAAAGCATTTTTCGGTGAAGTTACAAATGAAAAAAATAAAAATCTTCCGGACATCAATAAAAGAGAGTTGTTTGGTCTGATTCCATTGGTGATTGTAGCAATATGGCTGGGTGTATATCCAAAACCTGTATTGGAACCAATCAACAACAGTGTGAAATCAATTGTGCAGTTAATGCATAATAAATCTACAACAGAGTTAGCTAAAGAGAGAATTCCTAATTTAGTGAAACCAAAAGTTGTAGTTATTGAAAAAACTATTATAGAGGAGGTTCACTAATGTTAGCGCCAATAAATATTTCAATGGAGTCATTAAATGTAATGACTCTTGCTCCTATGCTGATACCGGTGATAGGTGCGCTCTTAATCTTAGTGATTGACGTTGTCAAGGGTGGCCTTCATAAATCACTCTATGTAGTACTGAGTTTACTCTTTTTAGCGATGGACTTCTTCTCACTGCTTGACGCATCTGAACTCTTTACTCAAAACGGTACTGTATTAGGTATGTTTGATGTTATGCTGGTTGACGGTTTGGCTCTTTTAGCTCAGTTTATTATAGTTATTGCTTCAATGCTTTTTATACCATTGGCTTTAACACATAAGCGTTTCCATGAGTTTTCATACCCTGAGTTTTTTGCACTGTTCTTATTTATGATAGCAGGCTTCCAGTTTATGGTTGCAACAGATAATATTATCTTAGTGTTTGTAGGACTAGAGACATCATCGTTGGCACTCTATACATTAATAGCTATGCATAACCGGGACAAATCTTTTGAAGCTGCGGTAAAATACTTTACCATGGGTGCATTGGCAGCAGGTTTTTTCAGTTTTGGTGCTATGATTTTTTACGCTTTAACTGGTTCGGTAGAAATTAATAAAATTGCTTTAGTACTAGCTGCAAACGGTTATGCCGACATTGGTTATGTGCTTGTGGGTGTTTCATTTATGCTGGCTGCATTTGCTTTTAAACTCTCACTCATTCCGTTTCATACGTGGGCACCTGATGTGTACGAAGGTTCTTCTGCACCAATGGCAGGATATATGTCAATCGTACCAAAAATAGCTGCTTTTGTAGTTGCTATGAGATTTTTTGAATTTTTAGTGCATAGCGGCATCGTATGGCTAGATATTGTTTTATATGCATTTGTGATTATTACAATGACAGTTGCAAACATGTGGGCACTTGTGCAAACAGATGTAAAACGTATGCTTGCATACTCATCAATTTCTCATGCCGGTTTTGTTATGGCTGCTATTTTGATAGGGACAACACAGGCAAACAGTGCACTCTTTTTATACTGGGTTCTCTTTACATTTACGAATCTTGGATCATTTTCAATGTTATGGATATCGCGTCAAAAAAGTCTGCCTGAACATCAAATGTCAGACCACTCTTATGACAAATTTGCAGGTATGATAAAAACTGCACCGGTACCGGCAATGATTATGGGTCTGTTTATGTTGAGTTTGGCAGGAATCCCTCCGTTTGCACTCTTTTGGGGTAAAATTTATTTAATCAGTTCAGCGGTTACAAGCGGATATACAATACTGGCACTTATTATGGCACTCAACTCTGCTATAGCAGGTTATTATTACTTGAAACTTATCGTATATATGTTTATGAAAGAACCAGTAATGGGTAATAATGGGCATATGTATGTTGCAAATGCTACATTGGCTCTTAAAACTATTATCGGTATAGCTGCAGTAGGAACTATATTTGCTTTTGTTGCAATAAACCCGCTTTTAGAGTTTATTACGGCTTTTGTATATAATAGTGGATATTAATAGTTTACAATCTTAATCAAGGGAGAGAGAATTTGTTAAAATGGATACTCTTAACCTTTATTCTTGCAAACGCTTTTGCACTCGAAATTTCAATTGACAGTGCAAAAGACAACTTCATAAAGTATGCAACACTTGACATGCGAGACTCCAAACCCTTTACATGTAAAGAAATAAAAAATGATTTTGACACAGTCAAAGAGATTTTATGTACATTTTCAAAAAGACCATCAAGAAGCCTCAAGCATATTCAAAATGACTTTTTTAAAGTGGATACAGTTGTCAAAGAAGATAAGTTTTTTGTTGTAATTAAGCCTTTTTATAAAATAAAATTAATTCCTGAAATATTTGACCTTACAAAAGACAATGAAGTTTTTAATGCAGATGTAAACAGCTCAAATCATTGGAGCATATTAGGGTATAAAAAAAAGTTTCCTTTATTCAAAAAAGAAGAAGTATCCCAAATTGCACTTAACTTTCCTTTTTATTTAGATAAAGACAAGCTGCCGTATGTCGGGAGTCTTGATATCAAAGGAAACCCGGTTCATATAAAAAAGATAGAAGATGTTAAAGAATATTTGAAAGTAAAAAAATATTATAAAGAGAAACAGTATGAGTCATGTCTGCAAACTGTTAATGACGTACTTAAAACATATCCCAACACTCTTTTTAGAGCAGAACTCTTATACTATAAAATAAAAGTATATGCGAAGATCAAAGATTGGGATAATGTCATCAGCTATGCGAAAGAATTTTTGCGAGAATACTCATCAGACGAAAATGTAGCTGAAGTCCTTTCTTTGATGGCGAAGGCATATGCAAAAATCGGGCAAAATACAGATGCCGATTACTTTTTTGACCGTCTCTTTACAGAACATGAAGATACAAAATTTGCACAGTATGGGTATATATACAAAGGTGAAATGCTTGAAGAGTCCGGAGGTATTACAAAAGCTATAATATATTATAAAAAAGCATTGTATAAAACAAAAGACCTTGAAGTAGCAGCCAGTGCAGCATACCACTTAGCCTCTTTATATCTCTCATACAGACCCAAAGAAGCGTCTCAATATGCAATGAAAATTGTTCAGGCAAAACCGAGTTATTTTATGGAAGATTTTACAACATCACAGAAGATGATGCAGGAGTTTGCAAATCAGGAATATTATAAGACTGCAGCTGCTATTGCTGATGCAATGCTGCATGAAATAGATGCGACATATGATGAGTATGAAGAGCTGCTAAAAGACAGAGCATTATGGCTTACAAAAACAAAAAATAAGCAAAAGGCGTTACAAGCAATCAATGAATATTTGAAAAAATTTCCTGATGGGGATTTTGTTGATGCTGTGCAAACAGCTAAGGATGCTCTGTTTTTTGAAGTTTCTGACTTAAATGCTACAGCAAAACTGGCTGAATTTGATAAACTGATACAAGAGTATCAAAATGACAGTATCGGCAGACGCGCACTTTATGAAAAAGCGAAACTATTGCTTAAAGAAGGAAAATACAGTGAAGTATTGGCTTTAAAAGACGAACTTGAATCTTTGGATGAAACAGAGTATAAGGATGTGAAAAAGATTATACAAGATTCGGCAATAGGGGAGATGCAGGAATCACTGCGCAATAAAAACTGTAAACAGGTTCTTGTGATATCAAATGAGTATAATATTACACTCTCAGATAAATGGGATGACGGCATCTATGAGTGTGCTATGAAAGGTGGGGATTTCCAGCTTTCTAAAAGTATAGCCTTAAAAAATTTAAAATCAAAAAGTTTAGATGAACGTAAAAAATGGCTCTATCGTTATATAAAAGTTGATTTTGCAACAGGGAATTACAGTGATGTCATTGATGCTGCTAAAGATTTAATAAGCTTGATCGAAGAAGATAAAAATTCAAAATACAAAGAAGTATACAGGTATCTTTTTGATACTTATGAGCGATTAGAGAAAAAAAATAAAATGATTGATGCCATGGCAAAAATCGAAGAAGTTTTCGGCCTTGATTATAAAGATATAGACCGTTATGTTGCTATGGTAACGCTTGGAAGCGAGCGCCATGATGATAATATGATTATTAAGTATGCAACAAAAGTTATGCAGATACAAGAAAAGTCAGATTCACATGCACAGAGCCCTTATGTAGAATTTGCACTTTATCAGGCATATATGGATAAAAAAGAGTATAACAAGGCTTTAAAAGTTATTCAGTCTTTAGATAGAATCAAATTAAGTAATACATTACGCTCACGACAAAAGTATTTTTCAGGAAGTGTTCTGAGTAAGTTGTGGAGAGATGATGAAGCTAAAAAAGCCTATAATGACGCTATAAAAGCTGACCCAAAATCTTCTTGGGCAAAGCTTGCAAAAACTGCATTAGAACTTTAAAACAGTTTTTAAAGTTCTAAACAGTCACTGATATTGTAAAGACCGGGCTCTTTATCTGCCAGCCATTTTCCGGCACGTAGTGCACCCTTTGAGAATGTGTTGCGAGATGTTGCTGTGTGATTAAGCTCTATAAACTCACCGTCATTGTAAAACCCTACGGTATGGCGTCCAACGATGTCTCCTCCGCGAAGAGCCATAACAGCTATTTCATCTTTAGTGCGTTCACCGATATTGCCGTCTCTGCCGCTTACACGGACTTTGTCCAAATCCAATCCTCTTGCCTGTGCCGCTGATTCACTTAGAGTGAGTGCTGTTCCGCTTGGTGCATCTTTTTTATGTCTGTGGTGCATTTCTACAATCTCTATATCAAAGTCTTCAAGTGCTGCTGAGGCCTGATATACAAGCTTGTTTAACAGTGCAACACCCAGTGACATATTTGTAGCATAAAGCACAGGCATAATTTCACTTGCCTGTTTCAAGAGATTTAGCTGATGGGTATTAAGGCCTGTTGTTCCGATTACAAGAGGTTTGGGAGTATTAATAGATTCCTCCAGTAACATTTCACATGCTTCAGGCAGAGAAAAATCGATTACTATATCACAGCTGTTTAAAAATGATTTCATATCAGAAGTTATTAAAACAGATGGATCAATTGCAAAGTCAAGGGGATTACGTACATATATACTTGAGAGACTCATCTCTTGAGTTGTTTTTAAATCTTCTATTAAAAGTCTGCCGACTCTACCACTGGCACCGAAAACACCTACTTTTATCATAATTGTATCCTTATTTTTTCTGCTCTAATAATAGCAAAATATTACTCAAATACTACTTTCTTTTTTATATACTCATTATAATATTTTAAAGCCTTAAATATATTTGTAAGTAGCAAAACTGCTGAAAACAGAAATATGATTGCAGTCGCTATTATAAAATAATGTGAAAAAGGTGTAAAAAGAGCAAGAAAAAATGCAAGGAAGTACAGATTAACTTGATAGGACATCTTCTTTTTACTGATTACATTCCCCATTTCCGCTTCAAAAACCATGTTTGAGCTTAAATGAAACCATGTTAAAAAAGGGATGATTTTATAAAGCATCGCATTGATTAGGGGATATATAGCACCGAATAAAACCAAAAAACCAATATACAAGTATATGTTTACATGTAACAGGGTGGCAGTTATAAATAGTATTGAAGAGAGTACAGTATTGGCCATGGCAAAATACCAAAGATTGATGCTTATATCTTTTCTTGCTCGTTTTCTCTGTCTTAAAATTTTTATACTCAAGAGTGCAAAAAGTATCACTGAACAGGAGAGAAGAATTTTTATTACATTCAGCAGTAAAATATTTTCTTGAAGCTGGGCAAATATAAATAAAAACAGCAGTATAAGCTGGATAATATAGAGT